>NZ_JAKJSY010000022.1:0-62075 GCF_050337445.1 Vibrio minamisatsumaniensis
GAACATTATATAGAGCAAAAAGATGACCGCAACTAAAATCCTTACTCTCAAAGAGGATTCGTCACGAAACGACTAACGTGGGAGCAAAGTTATCGATAAAAAATATGCAACGATTTGTCCATAACAGTCTTTAGGGTTTAGATGTAAAAAAGCAGCACTCCTATGAGTACTGCTTTTATAATAAATCGAAGTGATTACGCGTTTTTAAACGCTTTCATGGCTTGAACGTGTTGAGAGATCTTTTTGAATTTATGACTCTCTTTCTCATCCCAAATAATATCGTAGTAGTCTTCAAGTGCAGCTGCGGTTTTAGTGTTATCGTGAATTTCATCTTCACGTGAAAGTATCACTAAACAACGTCCCTTGTTTTTCATACGATACTGAGCGACGCACTTAGTTGCGATGTCTTCATATTCTTCTGGACGATCAATTCGACCAACCATATTTTTTTCTGGCTGTAGGTTAGGGTTGAACACCACTTGCTTAATACCACACAAGAAACCGATGCGCTCAGACCAAAAACCACCTAACCCTACACCACAGATAATTGGGTGAGGATCATCAGATTGTTCAATCACTTTATGCACTTCTTTTAGGAGATGTTGCATATCATGTTTGGGATGCAAAGTACTGTAGTTAACGAAACGAACGTCATCATCAATGAATTGCAACTGCAGTACTTTTTCGTGATTGCCAGGGCTTGTAGAATCGAAGCCATGCAGGTAAATGATCATTTGTACCTCCTCCGTTGAATGCTGGTACGCTTAGATAAATCTAACATGAAAAATAAGGTTTTAAAGAGAAGAACCCCGAAATTATATTTTTCACTTCCTAAACGTGATCCTAACTACAGAAAGTACGGCAGAGTACCTCTGCTTCATCCAGGTAAATTTCATCGCCCCACAATTGATGGGCGAGTAAATACCATAACATTGCCATCATTCTACTTCGTGGTAACCACGCCTCTACCCCCTTAAGCCAAGGTTGAACGTCATGAATGCCGCGTAACTGACAATACGTTTGAACCGCTTCAGTGACAGACACGCGGGCAGCCGAAATCGTTAATGTTAAGTCAAGCCTAGGGTCTGCAAGCGCCGCATATTCCCAATCAATGACTTTAATCCCCTAGTGGCTTCTCACGAGATTATAGCCACCGAGATCAAAATGACACAAAGACAAATCAACACTTGGGATACTGGGAGGTATACGCCACTCTTGATATATTTGGGTGCAAGTTTCCGTCTTATGAATCGCATCAAGCTGCAACCAGTAATGATCAACTCGCGCCGTAAAACAGAATGGTTGGAGAGGCAATCGTTTCGTGTTAACCAAATGCACTGAGATCAGTGTTTTCAGCAAATCATCAAGCTCTAAACCTTCATAGAGCGTATCGCCAGCAATCCACTCAACCAATAACCCCAGATCATTCACCACGATAGGACTTGGCCCAATACCAAGACGTTCTATTGCCGAGAGCACTTGATATTCTTCATGACGCGAAATGAAGAACGCTTTAGTTATCGGTGTGATAGGACGCCAAACATACTCAGTGCCATCAACTAAAACCAACTTCCAACAGCGATTGGTCAAACCACCAGTCAGCGTCTGCGCTCGGATTGGGGGATCAGAAAAGTAACCATCAAGCGAACTCAAACTGGTATCAAGAAGTTTGGCTTCAGACCAAGAAAAAATTGCCATTACTTATTCCCTATCAATGTCTTCATTGCCCTACAAAAAAGACACTGACCAAAAAGCCAGTGTCTTTTCATTAATAACACGCAATGCCCCACATTGGCGTATGACCTAGCTAAGCGCTGTCGTCAATAGTGACTTAGAGGGCAAGTAAGCGAAATTAGAGACCCAGTAGGCTCTTAGATTGTTGCTTACGGATTTCAGTTTCATCAGCCCATTCAATCAAACCCGACTCAAGATCCATAAGACGCATCGTCATCTTGTAGTATACATCTTCGTCGCTGCCGTCTTTCTTCACGATGCTTGATAGATTGCCGTACAACATGTATTGCGCACCAACCATCTTACCGAATTGAATCGCTGAGCTTTGATTTACAAGCTCATCATTGTTTTGGAAATTCAGTTGTTCACGAACAGACTCGACACGATCCATATCAACGAAACGGAACTTACCAGAGTTGAGCATTTTTGTACTGATGGTGTCCGTGATTGATTCTGTATCGATGTGCTCACTGGTTTTATTCTTGATTCGCTCTACGAACACGATTGGACGTTGTTCACGAGTGAGATAGGCTACAGAACCAGAAGCCATCATGCTATCCACCATTTCACCTGCAATCTTTTGAAGGTCAGTTGAACCAAAATCGATTGTCGTGGTTTCTACAGCTTGTGCATCGCCATAACTTACCTTATTTGAACAACCGCCTAAAATAACCGCTAAACCTAGTAGCGCAATGACACTCTTTTTCATTTTACTTCCTCAAATTATCACTGAGTGGGGCCACACCCTTACTCTTAAATAGTTGTTTTGGCGAATCAATAGATCCGCTTATCGCAATCTGACTTACTGCTCTCGGAACTGAACTCGAAATTGAGTTGCGTTCGGGTTTACCGACACTTCAGACAGCGAAAGACTTTCGAAACCACGAACAATCGCTTGCTTCCAAGGTCCTTGCTTTAGGTTGACCTCAAGGCCCGCATCGTCATACCAGTAAAAACGGTAAAGGATATTTTGGTCACCTTTATAGTCACTGCTTAAACGAACAATACCTCTTGTATGACCATTAACTTGATCGGTCCGAATATCGTCAACGATTAACCGGCTGCCTAATACCTTGTCTCCAAAGAATACATTCTGAGTCAAGCTATCTACCCTGACGCCCGCTGTATTATCAGCACAACCGGCCAGAACCATAAATGTCATAACCGCGACTAAGCTCACTAACCACTTTTTCATTACAGCCTCCCTAGCTGTTTATGCCACATTGTTGCGTTGTTCCCTTGTCGAGAAACCCAAACCAAGGTGGTCTGCCCTTCACGAATATCAAAATCATACGTTATAGCGCCTGCTTCTAACGTATATTGACCGCTATTTGCTACAAACGTGCTGCTCTTAACCTCAGCAGGTAAAGATTGCCAACTGCGCGTATCCGGTTGCTCTGTCAGTGTGTTCCACACATTAAACAAGAGGTTGCCAACATCATCGCCCTTGGCTGCTTCTTTACGAATACGATCTTTCGCGACCACTCGCAATGCTTGGCGAATAACAATACTCGTCATTCGTTCCGATAAATCGTTCTGCGCCATCGCATTAACATCTGTGATCAAGTGTTCTGGTAACGGTTGTCCACTGATTCGCAAGGCAGAGAATCGCTCCATGTTTTGCTTCGCATAATATGGCAGCGCAAGAGAGTATATTGCCCCTCGGTCACGACTGTCATAAACCGGTAAATCCAATCGCCAACTGTCCATCGCTTGAACAGCGCTCTGCTCTTGCAAAACAATCACACGACCTTGACCTTTATCAAGCTTAGATGATGGCTTGTAACGCTTTTTCAATGCAGCTAAATCTTGTCGCATTCCTAAACGCGTGGCGGTTGCCATCGTTCTGTCGATGATTTCTTGGTTGTCAGGCATCACAGCCAGAGCTCGGCGATAATCGACATAGGCGCTATTAAGATCGTTGGAGGCTTCATAAAGCAAACCCGACAAAAACATCAAATACGCATTCTGAACAGACTGCAGCTTTTTGCCCGCGTCTGGATAATTCGCAAGGATGCTGCCGACATTAGCAGACAACCCCTGCTGTCTCGCATCGCTGGCCGCTCTTTCTAACTCTGATTCACGTTGTTTCTTCGCTTGTTCTTGCACTTGGTTGGCGCGACGCATTTCAATCACCGCACCTTCTAAATCGTTTTTCTTTAGGTAATTTAACCCCAGGTAGAGATGAAGAAAACCTAACTCGTAATCGGGTGGCACATACTCGGTAATATTATCATTTACCGCCAACGCCCCTACACTGGTTGCGCTGTCAGAAATCGATATCACCGCTTTATTTTGTTGATCTTTGACCGCTTGATCGGCCAACTCAAACGAAGATTTACTCTCCGGATACTTTTGATCAAGTAGATTAATTCTGCCCCTTTCAAAATTATCAAGGATGTCGCCTGCCGCGTAATCGGGTAATTTTTGTTGAGCCTCTGAATAGTCTCCAGATTTTACGGCTTGGTATATCGCTTTATTTTGCGCGCTGTAATGACTGAACAAACTTCCTGCCGACATACTGGCACAACCCACGGTCAAAGCTGACAACAAGGCAATGGACGCGAATCTAAACGGTTGCTTCACTTATCGTCTCCGTACATGTTTAAAATGCCAACTTGAGTCGTTTCATTATACAAAACGAAACGGGGCAAAAAGAGCTTAAGCGAGTGAATATCCTACTCAATAGGCATAACGATAAGCTATGCCTATATAGAGACAACAGATACAACTTAAAGTTGGCATACAAACTACAAATTGTTCAGCTAGCTCATTAACAGCGGACCAAGCGGCCGACCACCAACCAAGTGCATATGAATATGATACACCTCTTGGCCACCATGAGAATTACAATTCACAATAAGACGATAGCCATCCTCTGCAATGCCTTCTTCTTTGGCGAGTTTACGAGCTACGGTAAACATACGTCCCATCATCGCTTCATCTTCGAGTTCGACATCATTGGTTGTCGGAATAAGCTTATTTGGGATAATTAAAATATGACTAGGAGCGCGTGGGTTGATATCACGAAACGCCGTTACTAGGTCGTCTTGATAAAGTAGATCGGTAGGGATTTCTTTATTAATGATCTTACTAAAGATGGTTTCTTCAGCCATGTTCTTCTCCGATAAAACACTTTTTTCTTAATGTTTTAAGTATGCGCTATGCCGCAACAAACCACAATAAATCCGACTTAAAGCATAATAAAAAACACCGTTCAAATCAAAAAAAATGAGTATTGACTCTCAAGAATAGCGTGTTGATTAAAGCTGAGAGTAATTTTTGACGTGTGCGTCATAAAATGCGTGAGTCAACCTCAATAAAATACCRACAATTTTGTTAGTTTTACTTTGACCTGCTATTAGGTTTGCATTTTATTTAGGGAGAAAACCATGAAGGGATCTGTGATCAAGCGTATGTACGCCGGTTTCGCACTGATCATCATCATGTTTGCCGTCACGATAATCATCATGATGAACAGCATGAATCAAATACATCACAATTTTAAGAGTGTCTCAGAAACATCACTACCACTGGTTACCCTTTCAAATCAAACAAGTGTTCAATTGCTTTCTGCTGATAAATCATTTAAAGATTATCTCACCACCCAAAATGCTGAACGCATGTCTGCAATGCGCACAGAATTTGCTGCATCACAAGATTCATTTTCAAAAATGCTTGGTCGCTTAGAAGCAGCGAGTCAAAACACCCCCTCACTTATCGAGCGTATCGCTCAACTAAGAGCAATGGAAGCGCGTTACTTCGCTGAAGCTGATGAAGCAATGAACAATTACGCGGCGATGTTTGAAGCACAGGAACAAGTCCAAAAAGCATCGCGTGATTTTCAACGTCTGCATTCAGAATTAACGGTTGGCATGAAAGATTACATTGCCGATCAAAAGAGTATCTCTGTAAAAGTGATGGCAAAAAGCTATTTCATTAAATTGCAGGACGCTGAGGTGATCACATCTGACGCACTAGCAAGCTCTGATGTGTCATTCGTACAAAAAGCCGTAAACCAGAATAAAAAAGCCGTTACTCACTTAAACTACGCATACCGAGGCTTAGCAGCACAACTGCCCGCACTTAAAGATGTGTTTGATGAACCAGTAAAAAAATTCACCAAAGACGTCGGTCAAAGAGGTGGCGTGCTGGACAAGCACAACAATTACCTAAAAGCGAAACAAGCGTTATACGTCAACATCGCTAACCTAGCCATTGAAGTTGATCAAGCGATGACGGTATTGGATTCATTCAACGTTACTGCAGACGAACAACTTAACGCTTCATTAGCAGAGGCGAGCAGCATCTACGACAAAGGCCTGTTCAATGCCATTACTATCGGCATCGTTGTAACACTATTTGCAGGTGCTATCGGTTACCACATCGCGAACAGCGTAAGAGAGCCATTAACTCGTATTCTGAAAACGCTTGAAGGCCTATCGGAAGGCGACATGACTCAGCGTATCGATATTCGTTACAACAACGAGTTCAGCAGGGTGAGCGGACATATCAACACATTGGCAGATAACTTACACAACATATTGGTTAAGTTGAACGATGCTTCAGATGCACTGACCAAAACCGCAAGCGTCAATCAAACAACCTCTTCAGAGACTCAGGTTCAACTGAACAACCAACGGGAGCAAACAGCAACCGTCGCAACAGCAATGACTGAAATGTCCCATTCAGTACAAGAAGTCGCAAATAGCGCGCAAAGCTCATTAACCATGGTCCAACAAGTCGAGTCTGCATCAGAATCCGGGCGCCAGATCATGAGCACCAACATCAGCACCATCAATCAACTTGAAGCTCGCTTGAATGAGTCTGTTGGTGCTGTCGGTGAATTGCAACAAATGAGTAGCCAAATTGGCTCGATTCTTGACGTCATCCGAGGCATAGCTGAACAAACCAACCTATTGGCGCTGAATGCTGCAATTGAGGCCGCGCGTGCTGGTGAACAAGGACGGGGATTTGCTGTAGTGGCTGATGAAGTTCGAGTGCTGGCACAAAAAACCACACAATCCACCGCTGAAATCGAGACCATGATCAGTAATCTACAAACAAGCTCGAAAAGCGCGAGTAACGTAATAGAAAGTTGCATGAGTGATATGGACATGTCTGTTGAGCAGGCTTCCAGTGCCAACAGTGCAATGGAAGAGATTCAGGCATTAATTCTAGAAATCAGCCATATGAGTACACACATCTCTCAAGCCGCGGCCGAACAGAGTGAAACTTCTGGCGATATAGCTCGTAATATCGAAGGCATCAACCACATCGCTGACGCCAGCTATCAGGCGATGTCATCGATTGCTGAAGCAAGCCAAAATCTAACCGTGCTTGCCAAACAACAAGGTGATTTAGTACATCAATTCAAACTATAGATAAAGACCCAATCAATAGATATTGACCTAAAATATTGGTATATCTAACCCAATAATGATAACTAATTGAACAAGGGCAACTTTTATCAAAAGTTGCCCTTGTTTTTTATGATCTTTGTCATCATATGGTTATTATGGCTTGCTGCTTTCCGTTTTTTCTTTCACTTTTATGAGTAAGCCGCTAATAAGGAATTTCTATGTCTGTTCATGTTGGCATTATCGATCAAGACCCCATTCGCTTGCTCACACCGCTGCTCGATTACCGTACGAAGAGTTCTCATATCGTATTTATCGGCGATAACAATCAAACCAGTATGTATCAACGCTTAAAAAGCGTTTTACAGAAGCGCGACATCACGAGTGAATTTTACGAAATTCCTACCATCGTCAACACTTCAATTATCAAAGAATCTATCCAGACATTAGCGGAAGACCTCAAAGCACGAGGTCAACAAGTCAGGCTCAACGCAAGTTGTGGTCTTCGACACCGCCTTCTTTCGGTGTATGAGGTATTCCGGACTTATCATTGGCCAATTTTCGTTGTTGAGCCAAACAGCGACAAACTATGTTGGCTTTACCCCAATGCTAAAGAAGATTCGCAAGTACAAGACCGGATCACTATCGACGACTACCTAACGGTATTTGGTGCTCGTGGGGAATTCAGCGATGTACAGTTATCACCACAATTGGATCAAAAACTTTACGATCTTGGCGAGCGCTGGGCAAGTAACGCACTCGAGTTAGGCCCAGGGCTTGCGACGTTAAACTACCTTGCGACCACCTGCCGTAAAGAACAGAAACTGGATGTCGAGCTATCAGAGAAACAACAAGGTTATCGTGAACTGAACATGTTGTTGGATGATTTAGTGGAAGCGAAAATTGCGACTTATGACAAGGGAATTCTGACGTTTTCTAACGAAGACGCGCGACGTTTTTCTAATGGTGAATGGCTGGAGACTCTGGTTCACAGCACCGTGAAGCAAATCCAAGATGATATGCCGACCATTCAAGATCGCTCTCTGAATGTTCAGGTATACCGCCAATTAGGTGAACGCGAAGTTCGTAATGAGCTGGATGTGGCATCAGTCGTCAATAATAAGCTGCACATCATCGAATGTAAGACTAAAGGCATGCGCGATGATGGTGATGACACCTTGTACAAGCTGGAATCGCTGAGAGATCTGCTAGGAGGCCTACAAGCACGTGCAATGTTGGTCAGCTTTAGACCTCTTCGTCACAATGACATTACACGCGCAGAAGATCTCGGGCTTGCATTAATTGGCCCAGATGAATTAAAAGACCTGAAAACACACCTAACGGTATGGTTTATCGCTGCAGGTGGTTGTGAAGATTTAGAATGCTAAAACGGTCGCACTATAAAGCCTTCTAAAATCAAACGATAAAGGCGAATGACCGATGAGGCCATTCGCCTTTATCGCTCTCCAATATCTTTTGCCCCAACAAAAAATGGCCGCATCATTCGATGCGACCATTGTTAAAATTTGAATTCAATTTAAGTGTTAAAGCATTTTACGAGCTGCTTCTACAACCACTTTGATTGAACGCGCTTCCGTTACTTTTAACGTATCGTGATCGGGAATCTCTTTTTGAGTACGGTTGATGATCACACCCGCAACGCAACCGGCTTTCAAACCAGAACTTGCACACATTGTGAGTAATGTTGCCGATTCCATTTCAAAGTTCAGAACGCCCATGTCTTGCCATTCTTGCATAGAACCTTGGAAACGCTTAACCACGCGACCAGAGAAGGTGTCGTAACGCTCTTGACCTGGGTAGAAGGTATCGCTGGAAGCTGTTACACCCATGTGAACGGCTGCGCCTGATTCTTCAACTGCCGCTTTCATTGCTGTGGCAACTTCAAAGTCAGCCACTGCTGGGAACTCCATTGGAGCAAAGTGTAGGCTAGCGCCGTCTAGACGAACAGAACCTGTAGAAACAATCATGTCACCCACGTTTACGTGTGGTTGGATAGCACCAGTCGTACCAACACGTAGGAAAGTGCGAACACCCAGTTGAGCAAGCTCTTCAACGGCGATAGAAGTCGATGGACCACCAATACCGGTTGAACATACAACAACTGGCTTGCCGTCTAGCTCTGCGCGGTAAAGCGTGTATTCACGGTGACTAGCAAGGAATACTGGATTCTCCATCTCTTCTGCAATTTTTTGCACACGAGCAGGATCACCAGGGATGATCGCAAGAGTAGCACCGTTAAGATCGGCTTCAGTAACACCTAAGTGGAAAACAGCTTGAGACATAGTTCGCTCCTTTTGGCTTATTGGGCTTTTTACCCTTATTTAAGCTCATAGTAAATTCGTGGGGTACCAACACACTTTAACCAAGCTGATGATAAAATGAAGTGATGCGTGTCACATTAATGATCGCAACAAGAATTCAAGTTTCACAAAAAACCGATTTGTATCACAAAAATAAGCAATCCGAACGCCTATGTTGCATACTAATGAGACAAAAATCGCCTTTAACGTATTACCGCTAAAGGCGCTTTTATATTAGATGTGTTCTCTATTAGCCGCGTTGAATAAGGCTAATCCATATCAGTAAGCTGAGCTTAATCCGCTTTAGATTTGAAACGAAGCAGACGCAGAGCGTTTAATGTCACCAAAGCTGTCGCACCACTATCCGCTAAAACTGCCACCCATAAGCCAGTAATACCTAGCAAGCTGGTCACCAAGAATACGCCCTTCAAACCAAGCGCAAGGGCTACGTTTTGACGGATATTGTTCATGGTCGCTTGCGACAGTTCAATCATCGCTGGTAGCTCAGTTAAACGGTTATGAGTCAGCGCAGAATCCGCCGTTTCCAAAGCGACATCCGTGCCACCGCCCATCGCGATGCCGACATTCGCTGTTTTCATTGCTGGCGCATCATTAATGCCATCACCGACCATTGCTACGTGCGACTGTTGAGACAACTCTTCAACATAAGATACCTTGTCGCTTGGCAATAGGCTTGCCTTGTACTGCATACCAATCTTGCTACTGATCGCTGCTGCACTGCGCGGGTTATCGCCAGTCAGCATGATAGATTGAATACCTAAGTCATTAAGTCGTTCAATCGCAAGCTTAGCGTCACTGCGTAACGTATCTTGCCAAGCAATCAGACCAATCACTGTCGTCGCTTGCTCTGTTGATTTAAGTTCAAGAGCCACCACAACCGTCTTGCCCTCGCCTTCTAATGCTTCTACCTGAGAAACCACATCGGCACCAAGATCGAACGTGACTTTAGACGGCGACAGAACCTGATACTTAACACCATCAACATCACCTTCAACACCACTACCGATAAGCGCAGTCTTGTTGTGTGATTCAGGAATCTCAATATTCAGATCTTTTACTTTAGCGACAAGTGACTGCGCCAATGGGTGAGTAGAGCCAACTTCAATCGCCCCAACCACACGCAACATCGCATCTTGTTGCCAACCCGATAGTGCCTGAATATCGGTTACCTGAGGTTTACCCTCAGTCAGTGTACCCGTCTTATCAAAAGCGATGGTTTGAATTTTGCCAAGCTGCTCCAGTGCTGCACCACCTTTAATGAGCGCACCACGTTTCGCCGCGGCGGCTAAACCAGAAGTAATCGCCGCTGGCGTCGAGATAACCAAGGCACACGGACAAGCAATCAACAATAGCGCTAAACCACGATAGACCCAGGTTTCCCATGGCTGTGCAAACAACAATGGTGGCGTGATGATGACCAACAGAGCCACCACCATCATTAGCGGTGTGTACCAACGACTAAACTTATCGAGGAATCGCTCTAATGGTGCTTTACGAGACTCAGCATCTTCAATCAGATGTAAAATACGGTCAATGGCGTTCTCACCTTGTTTAGAAGTAATAGTGATACGAACCACTTTATCCACCACCACAGCGCCAGCCATGATGCTATTGCCTTCGATATGTTCAACAGGAACAGATTCACCGGTTAACGCACTTTCATCAAAGCTTGCCGCGTCGGTAATCAGTTGACCGTCAGCCGGTAAACGAGAACCCGCCGCGACTTCAATCACATCACCAGGAATCAGTTCACTGACGGCAACTTCGACACGTTCGCCCTTAATGATCTTGGTTGCGTTTTCTGGTACCAATGCCATTAGCGCTTGAACGCCACTTCTTGCTCTAGATGAAGCAAACGCTTCTAAGCGCTCACCAATCAAGAACAGCAACAGAACCATCGCCGCTTCCGCGGTTTCACCCAGATACAAAGCACCCAGCGCGGCAACACTCATTAAAGTTTCAATAGCAAACGGTGTACCTGAACGTGCCAGCTGAACCGCTTTTTTCGCTACCGGATATAACCCCAGCAGACAAGTTACCGTAAACAAGCCTTCGCTTAATTGAGGAGAGGTATTTTTCAGAAGCGCCGCAAACAGCATTGCGGCTGCAATCGCGATAATCTGTAAATTAGGTTGGATATGAGCTTGCCAAAAAGTCTCAGGTTGTTGTTTTTCTTTCTTCGAACCGACTTCCGTAAGAGGGAAACCCGTTTTGATAGAGACCTGTTCAATGGTGTCGGCAAGACTTTCATTGTCAAATTTAACAACCAGTTTCTCAGTAGCAAAGAGAACCTTCACTTGAATAACACCATCGATGTTTCTGATCGCGTTTTCTACTTTTCTTGCACAAGCTGGGCAGTCCATTCCGGCCACCAACCAACTTTTAGAAAATTGAGCGTCGAGAGATAAAGTTGAGGACTGACTGTCTTCTTCTCCACTATCCGACGAACTACAACAATCATCTCCAGACGATGACTGAGCAGCAGAAGCGCTACAACAACCGGATGAAGTACCAGCTGCTGTAATGCTTGAAATTTTAGGGCTAGAGCAACAAACTCCCGCCGCTTGAGGTTGAACGTCCACTTTTGCTGAGCGGCACGCTGCATGTTTTGCGCACATAATGTATCTCCTTAATACTCCAAAGCCTCAAGGTTGTTGCCAGTAGGGTGAGCAACCAAACCTTAATCGCCTTAAAAGTATAAACCTTGGAGGTAACTCCAAGGTCAAGAAGAAGTTTTCAATCTCTTCGATTTTTTATCAATAGCTATTGATGTTATTACACTGTGTTACCGCGTCTTAAGCTCAACAGTCTCGTCTCTATTTGCTGAGACATCATCAATCAAAACCGCATCATGAGAGCAGAAAGGTTGTGTATTCAAACTCACGATAGACACGTCCTCTTCTCCACGATCGACTTCAGAACCTTGCATCAACTCGGCGATATGATAACGAAGCACCAATATGCCTAACAAACCAAACAACACATTACCGAAAGCTTGTCCATACAACACACCCAGCGCGCCATACCATTGTGAGCCCAAGTATACGAATGGCAGTGTACCTAATGTCGCTTTACCTAGATTCAGAGCGGTTGAGTACAACGGTTTACCTAGGTTATTGAAAGAAGTATTCGCGACAAAGAGTGCACCGTTAAACGTAAAAGTCACAGCAACATAAGTACAGAAAGCCGCCACAATAATGGCGGCATCGCCCTGAAGGCTAAAGCCTTGGATCACGTAATCTTGAACAAAGTACAAAAGAATACAGACCGCGATGGTGTAAGCCGTGGTAACCAACAAAGAGTTATTCAGGGTTTCTTTAACTCTATCCATACGCTCGGCACCAAAGTTTTGGCCAATGATTGGCCCTACAGCACCGGATAACGCGAAGATCACAGCGAAACACACTGGTGTCAAACGACCAATAACCGCGAAACCAGCAACAAAATCCTCACCGTATTGTGCAATACCAGTGGTCACGATTGCATTACCAATCGGCGTTGCTGTATTGGTGATAATAGCAGGAATGGCAATGGCCAGAATCGGGCGCAGATGAAGACGCCACTGCACCAAAGAAGGGGGAGCAACAAGCTGGTGGCTACGCATTAATGGATAAAGTGAAAATAACAGTACCGAGAAACGCGCCACAACAGAAGCAATTGCCGCCCCTTCAATGTTCCACCCAAAGCCAAAAATAAACAGAGGGTCTAAGATCGCATTAACAATACCGCCTGACAGCGTCGCCCACATCGAACGCTTAGCATCGCCTGCAGCTCTTAATCCCGCACCCGCAGCCATCGCTAGGGCGAGAAAGGGGCCACTCGGCAACAGAATTTGCAAGTAAGCTTGCGCTCGCTCAGCCGCGACACCTTTAGCACCAATCGCAGCCAATAACTCCGGAATATAAGCAAACATAACCGCAGTCACTATCGAACTGATCACAAACGCGGTTAACAGAATACTGGTACTGAGGTTTCGAGCTTTATCTTTATCTTTAGAGCCAATGGCTTTGGAAACTAAAGCGCCCATCGCAATGGAAGTACCTATCGACACTGAAGTCGAAAAGAAAGTCAGTGTTCCAGCAAAACCAACTGCGGCAGCCAGTTCTACTTGCCCCAACATACTGATGAACAGCATGTCGAGTAAATCGACAACAAATAAGGCCATCAAACCAACAGAGCCAGCGCCCGACATCACCAAGATATGGCGCATCGTAGAACCTTCTACAAACTTTGCAGTTTGATTTGACATAAAACCTCCCAAAACTGAAACATCACAAGCTAAAACTCCATAATTTTATGGCCCTTAAAAGAAAAGTTCTTCAAAGAGAGACTCAATAAACTCAAACTTCAAAAGAAAAAAGGCGCCAAAGCGCCTTTCTTTATTTTAGGGTACAGGTAAAAACCATGCTTGTTAACACTCGACTACACCTGATGTTTAAAACATTCATCTAAGTTCTTGCCAATGGCTTTCAGAACATCCGTTCTTGTGATCATTCCCACCAGCTTTTTATTGTCGATAACTGGGTACGCTTTGGGTTTTCCAACTTGCATCATATCCGCCAGTTCAATAATGGATAAGTCCGGCGATACCGATAACACCTCTTGGTACATGCAATCACCGACAATGTGTGTATCTTGGCAGAAATAACTCACTTTAACCAACTTCTCCAGCAAGTCTTGCTCCGAAAGAAAACCAATCACTTCCTCATTTTCACCCATTACCGGGCCACCCATATGATGGCTGCGCATCACTCTGTCTAAAGCGACGCTTAATGGCATATCAGGAGTGAATGTCACCACCTGCGGCGTCATGTAATCTTTCACTTTTATTGAATGCATAGTGATCTCCCTAAATACTTTTCGTTATGTCTTTCCTATCTCGATAATCTAATTGTTGTCTAAAATCTTGATTTTACTAAATGGATTTCAACAATTTTATTGATAGGTGAAACCTACCGACACAATAAAGCAAGGTTGCAAAAGGCTTGCGAGCACTTTAACGGCATAAAAAAACATAAGCCTGACAAGGCTCACCTTTAAGCGCTATAATCTTTTTTTGCTTTTCATCGTTCAAATACGGTCCAAGATGCCTTCTCAATCATCAGATCAAAGCTGTCTGTCCAAGTATCACTCAAAGCTAAAAACCTACTTCAATCAATTGTTAGACTTCCAATCACGAATTTGGGTTGTTCATATCATTGAAGACGCCATTACTGATCAGTCATTTGTGATTAACGAAGATAGTTTTAAAGAACCTCTAGAGTGGATGAAAAAACGCAATTATCACGCTAAAATGCTTGAGCGTGTAGAAAAAATGAAAGTATCACAAATTATTGAGATTAGATTTGAAGACAAAATGCATCGATTGATGCGGGTGAAGTAACCCTTATTTTTGACTTTTTATAGAAGAGACCAATAATAAAAACGAACACAAAACAGGCCGCCAATCGCCCGCCGACCTTTTCTTATGTGGTGCCATTAGCAATCTTCTACCGAGTACAATATGCTTCCCATAAACGCAGAGCCTTTGCATAAGCTTCCGCTTTATTATGCGTTTCTGCGAATAAAATCGCCGTCATACTGTCAACGACACTGTTCGCCATCAACGCCATCTCTTCAGCCGGCGTACCAAGTACACATTGACTCGGAAATGGCAGATCCAAGTTCATCATCTCTTCCCAGTAGAAAGACTCAACTTTTTCAGGAGAGCTCATCCATACGGTTTGGCTCACTTTCGGATTGTATTCCGACTCACCATTCATGCCTTTAAATGAAATCACCGAGTGGGATTTGTTACCAATCACATGTTCCACTTCAGCGTGCAGCTGTGGAAATCCAGGGTGAAAACTGCCACGCAGCCCTAAGCGCCCTCCTCCCGGGTTCAATGCGCGAACCACAGTATTGATAGGTGTTCGCAACCCATAACGATGTTTCCAACCAATCATGGTTTGTGCTTCTGGAGCAAAGTTCGCCAGCGGCAAGTAAGCAATACCATCGGCCTCAAGTATGTGTTTCGCATCCTGTGGGTCAATAGCACTGTGAACACCCACGAGCTCTAGGTACGTTTCTACGTGAGTGCGTCCGCTTGGCTTATCCATATAGCCGTGCATCAACACTTTGTAGCCATCGTCAGCCAAGATTTTTGCGGCCAGTAAATTCCACGGTTTACCACTTGCTGTATCATTACGCTTACCTGCGTAGCAAGGCCAATCAATATCAGCCCCCAAGTCAGGCATACGAGATTGAAATGCTTTTACAAAACCCGCAATTTCTTCATTCGTCTCATTCTGCACACGAATTAACATCAGTAGCATCGCCATTTGGTCGTCGCCAACCTCCCCGCGCAAATACTCATCCATGACGCGATGGGCTTGTTTAAACGATAAAGGCTTGCGCCCTCTTTCACCTCGTCCAACAGTACGAATACACTCTAAAATACTACTCATTAACCGTTAATTCTCTTCCGTAGATATCAATAATTTAATACGTATGCGATTTTATGACACCCATAACCTATTGCAAAGTGATTAGCAGCATATCATCTGCCTAACGATAGAGAGAAAGCACCAATAGGAACAATACGTACTGTCTGAAACAAAAGTACGTTCACTCACCACACGACATCCAGTACTGGCATCCTCTGCAATTTTTCATATACTGCACCCTATTCGGCGATCTACTACTTGATAGTACTCAAATATGGGCACATTTATGATCATCCTAACGACTCGTTTTGGCGACATCGAAATTGAACTGAACCTTGAAAAAGCGCCAGTAACATCAAAAAACTTCCTTAAATACTGCCAAGACGGCTTCTACGAAGGCACGACATTTCACCGTGTGATTGACGGTTTCATGATTCAAGGTGGTGGTCACACCATCGACATGACAGAAAAACCCACTCGTGCCCCCATCGTCAACGAAGCCAACCGTGGCTTAAAGAATGTGATTGGCTCTGTGGCAATGGCGCGCACGGATGCACCACATTCTGCAACGGCACAATTCTTCATCAACCTTGATAACAACGACTTCCTCGATCACACTTCAACGACTAATGCTGGCTGGGGTTACGCAGTATTTGGCAAGGTGTCAGCGGGAATGGATGTCGTCAATAAAATTGCATTAGCACCAACGACCACTCGCTGGGGACACGAAGATGTGCCTTGTGAAGATATTGTGATTACTAAAGTCACGGTTCGCGACTAATGTCACCGGCCTGCTTTCCGGTCCTTAAATTGATGACACAAGGAGAAGAAGGCAGCGTGAGAGACTAGAGGGTAAGGGGTCGACTTTACCACCTATATTCAAAGCTAGTTGTTAGAATCGTTACCAACGAGAACGATAAGTACGGTGACATCCCTTGCAAGTGTTATTCGCAGAATTTAACCCTTGCTCTGCACTCGATAAGTCTTGTTTAACACTCGGCCCTGCGCCGAGTGTGTTATTTTCGTCTCGACCATTTTATATAGCAAAATAATGAAGCAATGATCACCGCACCACCGATCAGCTTTTGCACCTCAACATTTTCGTCGAGTACACTCACGCTCAGCAGCAGCGTCCACACGGGCTCAAGAATCATGATCAATGCCGCCACTTCCATGTTTACAGAGTGCTGACCGACCGTTTGTAGCAAGTAACGAATAGACGTTGCAATCACCGCAGACACAGTGAACCAAAAGGCTAAGGTTTTGGTTATTTCAAACTCCGGTTGAGTCGTCATAGAAGCAAAGGCTAAACCACTTACGCCCACCACAAACAACTGCACGCAGATTGATGCGATAGGTTTGATATTGGTAATCACACGCTTGTTCATCACAAAATGAACAGACAACAACATCGATGCTAACAGGAAGTAAATCTGACTCTGTTCAACACGCCAACCGTGACCCAAAGTCAGCAATAACATGCCGATAATCGCGATCGGAAAAGACATCCAAAACGCGCGATTAGGCTTAACTCGAAACAGAATCCAAGACACAAACGGGGCAATGATCATGGCTAGGCTCATGATAAACGCCCCTTCCGACAAGCCTTCTGCCACCGACACCGCAAACACCCATACCTGCAATGAGGCCGACAACAACAAGCCCACTCCGCATAGAGAAAGTATCTGCTTAAGCGAAAGTTTACGAATATGGTGAATACAAAATGGCAGAAGAATCAAACTCGCGACAAAGAATCGCACACCAATGAACACCGGCCCTGGCATTTCCAATACCACCAGCTTAGAAGCAATCCATCCCACCCCAGCGAGCAGGGTGGCCAATAGAAGGTAAAGTTCTCCACGCATCGCTTTCACGTTCATCATTTAACTTGTTCCAATAACAAAAAAACAACCTGACTCTGCAAGGTTGTTTTTTATAAACATTCAACAGGATCAAGATACTATCTCAATACTCTGCTTCAGACAGCTGTTTTTAGCCTGCGTATTCTGGGTAATCCGTTAAACCTTTTTCAGCACCACCGAACAATGTGTTTGGATCGTGCGCCGCAAGTGGATAACCATTTTGAATACGAGCAGGTAAATCTGGGTTAGCAACGAATGGACGACCAAAGCCAACCATATCAGTTACATCTTCCGCAACAGCTTTATCAGCACGCTCGCTATCGTATTTACCCGCATAAATAAGGACACCATCGTAAGCTTCACGAACGGCCGTTTTAAATGCTTTTGGCGTTTCAGGTGCATCGTCCCAATCAACTTCTGCGATGTGCAGGTAAACAATGTTCTTTTTGTTAAGCAGTGCTGCCGCTGCTGTGTACGTCTCAACTGGCGTAGCATCAACGGTACCATTCAGCGATGTGAAAGGAGCAAGGCGTACACCAACACGATCAGCACCAATCGCTTCAACCATAGCTTCGACAACTTCGCCTAGAAAGCGTAAGCGGTTTTCAATTGAACCGCCGTATTCGTCAGTACGGTTGTTTGCTTCAGAATCGATGAATTGGTTGATTAAATAACCATTCGCTGCGTGAAGTTCGATACCATCAAAGCCTGCTTCAATCGCGTTCAAAGCCGCTTGGCGATACTGTTCAACCACTAGTTTGATATCTTGTTTCGTCATCTCACGAGGTTCAACCACATCAACAAAGCCCGGTTCATCCGTGCCGTTATCGATGAATACTTTTACGTTTTCTGCTTTCAGTGCAGAAGACGAAATGGGTTGCTCACCGCCAATATTGTCAGGGTGTGTGACACGGCCTACATGCCAAAGTTGAGCGAAGATAACGCCCTCTTTTTCATGTACCGCATCGGTGACTTTTTTCCAACCCGCTATCTGCTCATCAGAATAAATACCCGGAGTCCAAGCGTAACCTTGGCCCATCGGTGAAATTTGTGTGCCTTCAGCGATAATCAAACCAGCAGAAGCGCGTTGAGCGTAGTAAGTGGCCATCATGTCGTTGGCTAAATTACCAGGTTGCGTTGCACGAGAACGGGTCATCGGTGGCATAACAATACGGTTTTTAAGCTCGATGTTGCCAAGTTGAATAGGTTGAAATAGTGCGTTTGTCATTGTTATATCCTCGATTAACCTAGTTGAATCAGTTCGATTTGGTAGCTGTCTGGGTCAGTAATAAAAGCGATATGCGTTGAACCACCTTTCACCGGACCGGCTTCGCGAGTAACGTTACCACCTAGCAATTTGATCTTGTCGCATGCTGCGTAAATGTCTTCGACACCCAAGGCCAGATGACCAAACGCGCTGCCCATCTCGTACTCGTTGGTATCCCAGTTGTACGTTAGCTCGATAGTCGTGCCGCCTTGCTCATAACCAACAAAAACCAATGTATAGCGGTAGTCTTTGTTTTCATGGCGTTCAAGTTCCTTCATTCCCAATACCTGGGTGTAGAACTCGATAGACTTCTCTAAATCTGTCACTCGGATCATTGTGTGTAGGAATTTCATATTTCACCCTTTTTAGGCCCAGCAACCTGAGCCGATATAGTCGTGAGTGGAGGTTATCCACTTCTTTGTTAGGGTTAATATACGAGCTGACCGCAAATAAATGAAATTATCAAAAATTCTCATTGTGATAACTTTTTGTTATGAGATGCTTAATACAGATGATTTGTTATGGAGATATTCGGCAAACACCTGAACAATCGGTAACAGAGCTGTCTTCAGAAGAAAAGGCTCCAACAAAACCATCCGCTACAGAAAAAGAGGTCGCATAATGAAAGAGATGATGATTCCATACATCCTCATTGTATAGTCACTATTTGCGACAGGCGCACTTAAGAAGAACTTCAAAAACTACACATGGGCTGCCATTGGCGGCGTAACGATTCTTGCGATATTAGCGGTAATCTCTCGCTTGTGGGCACCCGTTGATTTAACCAATTCAACCACAGTGAAAGCTCCACACGCGGTGATGTCACCTATCTTTGGCCAGCAGATCGACCAAGTGCTTGTTGAGCACAACCAAATGGTTAAAGAAGGCGACGTAATTTACACACTCGTCGACATTGACTCAGCCGCAGACAAAGCAAAGATCGAATCTTCAATTGTTCAGAAAGAAGAAGTGATCAAGCAAATGAATCGCGACTTAGAGCGTGCTGAAACGTTACCTGAAATCTTCAATATACGTGACGTAGAAAAGTACGACTCCGATCTTCGAGTGCTACACGCTAAACTTGTGTCGTTAAAAGCCCATCCACCAAAAAGTAAATTGGGCGCAAGAGAAGAAAACCATTAAAGCTGAGTTTGACGGTCAGGTATTCGATAGTGAATATTGCTGAAGGTTCTGTCATGGGTAACATGCACCTCTACAACACCAGTAAACAATTCCTTGAGATGCGAATTTTAGACCAACCTTACAAAAAAGGCAGTGGAATCAACTCCAGCCCCAGCACACCGCTGATGCTCATCACCACCAGTAGAGAGACCTTGAAGACCGTCTTTGACCACTGGATGTAGTTGAGGCCATCGACTTTGCGGAATGTCACTTTAGTCCACATAAAACAGACTGATGCCGACACCGCTAGGTATTCATAGCCTGCTTCCCCGAGTAGGAACAGCGCCAATGATACTGCGCCAAACGCCACAACATACGCTTTCATATGCTGATGCGCTTTGTCGACGCCCTCTTTCACCGGTAACACAGGAATGCCTGCATCTCGATAATCTTGAAGGCGGAACATCGCGATCGCGTACGAATGTGGCATTTGCCATAAACAGAACATCGCGAACAACAAAACCGCTTCCAAACTAATGTAATTAGTCACCGCCGAGTAGCCCACTAACGGCGGAACGGCTCCCGAAATACTGCCGACTAAAGTGCCGTAAACCGATGTACGCTTGTACCACATGGTGTAGAAAAAGACGTAAAACACATAACCAAGCAACACCATGACCGCAGAGATCGGATTAGCGAACTGGAACAGAAGTGCTGTGCCTGCTAGCAGTAAAACCAAGGCATAGACAAACGCGACGTCTGTATTGATGTTGCCCTGAACCAATTCTCGATTTTGTGTGCGCTTCATCTTTTGGTCGATATCTCGATCAAAGATGTTGTTCACCACACAACCTGATGCAATCACAAGCCCTACACCCGCTAATGTCGTCAGTAACAACATCGCACTGGCTGGTTCTGTTTTTGCAGCGAGGAAGAACCCCGCCGCAACAGAAATCAGGTTGCCGAAAATGATGCCCGGTTTGGTGATAGACAGATATCTTTTCAGCATAGCCTACAACTTCATGTTGACGTTCATGTTGTAGATGATCCATACCGAGCCAGCGATAAGAATCAATACAACGATGGCGGTAAACATCAGTGACACCAAGTTCCAACGCCCATCGGAAGATTTCGCTTCCATGTGCAAGAAGTACTTAAAGTGCACAAAGATTTGCACCAGCGCACAGCCGAACAAGATCACGTAAGTTTCCGTGCTTGGTAGCGCATGTGCCCACACGATGTAGAACGGAATAATGGTGAGAATCAGTGACGCAATAAAGCCTTTCACATAATCCGTTGCACCGCTGTCTAGATGCTGTTCCATTACATCACCCCCATTAAGTACACGATGGTAAATACACAAATCCAAACGATATCAAGGAAGTGCCAAAACAGGCTCAAGCACTGGAAGCGCATCGACATGTTGTCGTTCAATCCTTTGGTTGAAAGCTGGTGATACGCCACCGCCATCCAGATCAGACCGAACGTTACGTGCAAGCCGTGTGTGCCAACCAAGGTAAAAAATGCTGAAAGGAACGCACTCTCTTGAGGACCATAGCCTTCTGCAATCAAGTGATGAAATTCATACACTTCCATAGAGATGAAGGCTAAGCCTAATACGAAAGTCACTTTGATCCAGCGCTTCAGTCCGGTCACATCTTTGCGCTTCATCGCAATCATGCCAAAGCCAAAGGTGATACTACTGAATAGCAACATCATGGTTTCGATAAACACGAACGGCAGTTCAAAGATGTCTTTGCCTGTCGGCCCTGCGATGGATCCACTCTCAAGCACGGCATAAGTCGCGAAAAGCGTGGCAAACAGGACACAGTCACTCATCAAGTAAACCCAGAAGCCAAACAACTTATTGCCCGCAGCTTCGTGGTGATGATCATGCGAGTGTGCAAGATCATAAGTGTGTGACGGAGTATTAGCTTGCATACGTCGTCTCCAAGTCATCTTTATTGTCTTTATTACCACTATCAGCATCACTGTCAGCGCTGTTACCACGACCAGAATGGTCGCCTTTCACTGACTGTTTTTTCGCTTCTTCAAGCTGTGCACGTCGAGCCGCTTCAATCGCTTTGATCTCTTCAACTTCTACGTAGTAATCCACATCGTCGTTGTAGCTGTGTTGAATACACGTCACCACGATGCCCACTAAGCTTGCAGCCGCTAGCCACCAGATATACCAGATCATTGCAAAGCCAAATGCCAACGCCCATGCAGACACATAAATGCCTGTCGGCGTGTTCTTCGGCATGTGAATACGTTCGTATTCTTCTTCCTGAGTTGGGTCAAACTCGCCACTTTGCTTTTGATACCAGAACGAATCGATCTCATCGCCCTTAGGCAGTTTTGCAAAATTATAGAACGGCGGTGGTGAAGACGTTGCCCATTCAAAGGTACGTCCACCCCATGGGTCACCGGTTAGATCTCGGTTTTGGTCGCGGTCACGAACACTCACGTAAATTTGAACAAACTGACACACAACACCCATCGCAATCACGCCCGTACCTGCCGCCGCAACCGCCAGTAGTGGGAAGAACTCAGGGTTGATTTCTTGGCTCAAACGACGCGTCATGCCCATAAAACCAAGAGCGTAAAGCGGCAAGAACGCCATCAAGAAACCGATGATCCAGCAGTAGAATGCGCGTTTTCCCCAAAGCTCGTTCAGAGTGAATCCGGTCGCTTTCGGGAACCAGTAACCAATTGCAGCAAAACAACCGAAGACAACACCACCGATGATTACGTTATGGAAATGCGCAACCAGGAATACAGAGTTATGCAGAATGAAATCCGCACCCGGAACCGCCATCAATACGCCCGTCATACCACCAACGGTAAAGGTAATTAGGAAGCCCACAGTCCACATCATTGGCGTGGTGAAACGGATACGACCTTTGTACATTGTAAATAGCCAGTTGAAGATCTTAACCCCGGTTGGGATAGAGATAATCATGGTCGCGATGCCGAAAAAGGCATTCACATTGGCGCCAGAACCCATGGTAAAGAAGTGATGCAGCCAAACCACAAACGCTAAAACCGTGATAGCCACCGTCGCCCATACCAGCGAGGTATAACCAAACAGTTTTTTACGAGAGAAGGTTGCAGTCACTTCAGAGAACACACCGAAGATAGGCAAGATTAGGATGTACACCTCAGGGTGTCCCCATGCCCAAATCAGGTTCACATACATCATAACGTTGCCACCAAGATCATTGGTGAAGAAGTGCGTGCCGATGTATCTATCCAACGTCAGTAACGCGATGGTTACCGTTAGGATTGGGAAAGAGATGATGATCAGGATATTGGCACACAGAGATGCCCAAGTGAATACAGGCATCTTCATCATTGGCATAGACGGAGTACGCATGCGCAAAATAGTCGCGAAGAAGTTCACACCCGTTAACGTGGTACCCACACCGGATATTTGCAGCGCCCATATCCAATAATCGACCCCGACTCCCGGGCTAGCCTCAATACCAGACAGCGGCGGATACGCCAACCAGCCCGTACGAGCAAACT
This sequence comes from Vibrio minamisatsumaniensis, assembly GCF_050337445.1. Lineage (NCBI taxonomy): Bacteria > Pseudomonadati > Pseudomonadota > Gammaproteobacteria > Vibrionales > Vibrionaceae > Vibrio > Vibrio minamisatsumaniensis. The sequence continues at coordinate 23,641 of NZ_JAKJSY010000022.1, forward strand.
CACCCAAGCCAAGTGACATGTTGGTTAGGATAATACCCACCACAAACAGCCAGAAACTCAAGTTATTCAGATAAGGGAATGCAACATCACGAGCACCAATTTGCAGCGGCACGATGATGTTCATCAAGCCGATAACCAATGGCATCGCTACGAAGAAAATCATGATCACGCCGTGAGCCGTGAAGATCTGGTCGTAGTGATGTGGCGGTAAATAGCCCGTATCACCAGCTGCAGAAAGCAATTGCTGGCTGCGCATCATAACCGCATCGGCAAAGCCACGAACTAACATCACCATCGCAATCGCAATGTACATGAAGCCCAGTTTTTTGTGATCTACAGATGTAAACCATTCATTCCAGAGGTATTGCCATTTACCGGCTTTAGTGACCGCGTACACCACTAAAGCACCCACCAAAGCAATCATGGTTAAGGTGACCAAAATAATGGGTTCGTGGTAGGGAATTGAGTCTAGAGTTAATCTTCCAAACATGACGATTATCCTTGGGTTTCCGGCAAACAGTTCATTGAACCAGGGTGCTGGGTCACAACATCAGTGAATAAAAATGGTGGGATACTAGAAAACAGCGTCACAGGTTCAGCCACACTTGGCGCGGCCAATGAACGGAACTGATCCCAATCTTCAATACGATCAGGACTTGCTTTCACTTTCTCTACCCAGTTTAAAAACGCCACTTGATCAGGCATGGCCGATGCGGTGAATTTCATCTGAGAGAACCCTTTGCCACTGTAGTTCGAAGCAAAACCTTTGAAGTCACCTTCGTGGTTTGCAATCAAATTCAACTTAGTCACCATTCCCGGCATCGCGTAGATCTGCGAACCAAGACGCGGGATAAAGAACGCGTTCATGATGTTGTCTGAAGTCAGCTTAAACGTCACCGGAACATCTTTCGGGAACGCAACATAGTTAACCGTCGCAATGTTTTGCTCCGGATAGATGAACAGCCATTTCCAGTCCAGAGAGACCACTTCGATCACCATGGGTTTAACATCACTTTCTAAAGGTTTGGATGGCTCCAGTTCGTGTGTTGTTCGCCAAGTGATGGTGGCTAGAATCGCAATAATGATGATTGGAATTGTCCATACCACTATTTCAATTTTGGTTGAGTGCGCCCAGTCTGGTGCATACTCTTCCGTGGTATTGCTTTCGCGGTATCGGTAAGCAAAGTAGATGGTCATCAGAATTACTGGGATGACGACAATCAACATCAGCAACAGAGCCGTGATAATCAGCTCTTTTTCCTGAACGCCAACGCTACCTTTTGGGTCGAGCAATGCGGAGTTACATCCTTCGAGCATCAGAATGGTTCCCAGCAAACCAATCTTTGACAAACTTGTCCTCGATAAAATGCGTTTATATCTTGAAGCTTCCATTAACTTTCTCGATGGTTATCCAGCCTCAGAACAAACGCCTAAGTACTGGTTGTCATGATCATTAGAATATTTATGTGGTGAGCATGTGAAACGCCGCATCTCAAAAAGCAATGCAACAAAGCCCGTTACTGCCGAGTTAAAATCACACAGAAAACATGACTCAATTGTTAAGCCTTGAAATACATTGTTAAATACATTGTTACATTTGGCGTATTATGAAGAGTTGAAATTGAAATCTCACCAAACAAACCTGGAAACTAACTTTCCACTTATGGACGCTAAAACTGAGAAGTAAAAGACGATTAAGACACACACCCGTAGCCTGCTACATGGGTGGAGCCAGTACTGACAAGGGATTTAGAAAAAGTAGATAAACACTCACTCACCACTAAAGCTCGGGGCAAGTTCAAGGTACATTAGAAAGAACGAATAAATAGAAGTGTGACGCCCATCATAACTGTAAATTCACATATTATTTACAAGGCATTCACTGGTTAGATTATTCAAAACCCACACCCATTCACCAAAAAGATAATCAAGCATTCATCGATGCACTAATGTGACGAATTGAAAGAATATAATGACTAACAGAAAGAATATTGTGGCTCACAGAAAGGATAGTTTGACTAGTTGAGTGTGTGATAGCGGTGAAAAGCACAACAAAATGGTAGGAATTGGGGTGAATTTATCGAGAATAACAACACCATAATCGAGCCAGATACGGCTCGATTATGGGCAATTAAAGAGTAGTTAAATTGAAGAGACGTTAAATTGAAAAACAGTTATACAGCTTGAGTAGCGATTGTTTTTCGCTGATTTTTAGTCATCAAATGATAAACCACAGGCACAAAGTAGAATGAAATAAACGTGGTTAATCACCTTCACGCCGCCGCCATCACGCAGGCTGTACTCCGCGCTGATGTTATCTAAACCACGCTCAAACGAGTGCTCCAAACGAGCCACTTCATCCTAACCTCAACTTAATTTAATAGGGATTCATGTCAGCCATGTGAGAGCGTTAACTTACGTCATTAGTCCTACGTAAAATCGATCGAGATAGTTCATATAACCGTCAATGATTCAGTCGTTTATGTACTTCCATCATAGCTTATTCAACGCTATTTCACCTTCTTGTTCGAAGCGCCAATCTGCCGCATCGCACAAGAAGACCGAGCCAACGTTGCATGATTCCCCATTATTGAATCCATGAGCGAGTTAGTTAAAATCTTGTGTCCAATAAGACATCAGTGATGGGTTTGATTTACTGGCTTTATATCCAATCCCCATTCTTGTGTGACTGCTGTTCATCACATTTTGACAATGCCCTTTATGACCAGCCCAACTAAAATGACCAGCATTATTCACTTTTCCATCACTTCGCGGATCGGTGTAACCAAAAATGGGGATCACAGCTGATTTCGATGAAAGGACAAATGCATTCTGACTTGAACTTTTTACAATAAAGTGACCTTGAGCATCTTTTCGGAATTGCTCATCGGAGTTCAACTGGGCATTGCTCGCGGTGCTATCATCCCAAGCAATAGGTGCGACGGGTGGGTAGTTACCAGTCGAAAATGATGAGCCAGAGGCGTCACAATAACGCGGTGTGGACCTCGCACAGTTTGTCGCAATAACCGATTGATACTTAATGCTGTCCTGACTTAGACCTTCTGGAATATTCACGATTCGGCACCATTTCTCATCAGCGACACCTTGGCCTGGCATGCCCCAGATCGCCCCATTGAGCAACTGATTTGCATCCAGTGATGAAAAATCGATAAGCGTATCGCTATAAAGTTGACTTAAATCCAAATCGATCTTTCCCGATAAAGCATTCAACTTAAAGAGCGAAGCCCCGGCTTCTTTTGCCGCCGCGTTTATTTTATCGCGCTGTAACGATTCCCAAGAATCACCAAACTGGTCCTTTAACTGCAGTCCATAGGCCTGAGCGATAAAGTCATAAGTGGGCAAATTAGACGCCATTCTACTCTTATCTTTGAACACGACACTGCCAACGGTTTCAAATTTCAAAGCACTGTCGAACACCGCATTGTTAAACACATACGAACCCAAATGATCACTAGAACAGCTGTTACTTTGAGCATCGAATCGATACTCCGAAATCGTACCGTCCACGAATAATTGATGATTCTTCCTTTGTGCCGTTAGCCCTGTTGTTTCGTAACAGTGCCAATCGTCAGCAAGGCGACTACCGTTATCGATAACAATTGTGGGTACATCTATCACCACATCAACCTGCTGAGTGTCTGCTCCTTGAAATGCTGGCAGTTCATTTTTAACAGTAATAGACGAAAACTGATGGATCGGCGTCGTGTGTTCGACAAAGCCGTCAATAGCAAAAATCATATTGTTACTGAGAGCCTTAATCGCCGGTTGGTGAGGGGGTGTATGACCACCGCCCGATGAACTTTCCTCACCACAACCTGCAATAATTAATGTAAGAAGCGCCACTGCCGAGATATGTCGTTTATTCATGATTTAATTCTTAACCAATATTTTTCGTTGTATTAGGATATTACATCATTAAATAGACTGAAATTTCAGACTAATGTCAAAAGCCCAAGATACTGACTCAATGGGTTCTGTTTGCTTAAATCAGAGAAGTTAACCTTCAAACCATGACCGGATCCGTTATGTTTGCCCTATCACTAGATTAGTCTCCATCGTCTTTAAATAGGGATGCCCTATCTGCCTTGCGACAGATAGGGAAACACGGTTACTCGTAGTCAGTCGCGTACGTCTCTTCGTATGTATGCGAGTAAAGTTCAAATAAGTTGCCAAACGGGTCTTCTAGGTAAACCATTTTCGCTTGTTTGCTGTCATCTTCTGGGTGGTAACGCATAATATCCATGCGAACCTTACCCCCGTACTGTTCAGTGCGCTCAATGACGCCCGCGAAGTCGTCTGTTTGTAAACAGAAATGAAAGATGCCCAGGCGAGTGAAATCGACTTCGTGACGTTCTTGACGATCTTTCATTTCAAACATCTCAACACCGATACCATCGCTAGTCACTAAGTGTGCAATGTTAAAGCCTTTGAAACCTTCACCAAATACAGCAATACACATACGGCCAATGGCGGTTTCGCGTTCTTCAATAACTTTGGTGTTGTTCATTACGATTTTTAGGCCCAGCGCCTGAGTGTAGAACTCAACGGCTTTGTCCATATCGCCAACCATGATACCAACGTGATTCATTTTCATAACTGTCTCCAAATTTGTTTTTAACGGTGTGCTTTTAGAAAGCTAGCTTCGATGTTTCGTTTCGATGAAGAGAGTATATGGATAGATGTTGATTAACTGAAATTATCATAATTTATATTTATGATAATTTTAAATTATCAATATCTAAAAACTAAAGATTTTCAGTGTGAAACCGGTTAGGGAGCTGAGGTGGAAATCTCTTAAAAACAGAAAGCCCAACCGACTACGATATCGACAATCGAGTACAGTTGGGCTTTCTTATTGGTCTCGTGAGTGTAACCGCAGACTACTCACACGGTGCAGCGAGGTGAATTAATGCAAGCCCTCCGAGTGATGTTTCACGATACTTCTTGTTCATATCTTTGCCCGTTTGGTACATGGTTTCGATAACCTTATCCAAGGATATTAGAGATTTACTGTTACGTTTGAGCGCCATGCGTGAAGCGTTAATGGCTTTCATTGCCCCCATCGCGTTTCGCTCAATACACGGCACTTGCACCAAGCCACCAATAGGATCACATGTCATACCCAATGAGTGCTCCATTGCGATTTCTGCGGCAATACAAATCTGTTCATTACTGCCACCGCGTAACGCCGTTAAACCGGCAGCAGCCATTGAAGAGGACACACCGACTTCACCTTGGCACCCAACTTCCGCACCGGAAATCGACGCATTGGTTTTATACAAAATCCCGATCGCCCCCGATACGGCTAAAAAGTCTTTTAACTGCTTGGTATCAAGCTCTTTAATAAAGCGGTGGTAATACATCAATACGGCAGGAATAACACCCGCCGCGCCATTGGTGGGTGATGTCACCACCTGGCCACCTGCGGCATTTTCTTCGCTGACCGCAAACGCAAACAAGTTGATCCAATCCATGATTTCCATTGGATCATTTTCAACCGCGGCATTCGCTTCAAGTTTTTTCAACAAATTTGGCGCTCGGCGTGTCACGTTCAAACCACCATCAAGAATGCCTTCGGTTTCAAAGCCACGCTCCATACAACGAGTCATCACGCGCCAAATTTGATCGACCTTTTCTGAAATAGCATCTGCGCTTTGAAAAGCCGCTTCATTTTGTAAAATCATGCCCCCCAAGCTCATGCCATTCTTATCCGCCTGCGCGAGCATTTCATCGGCACTGCTAAATGGGAACATCACCTCCGTCGGTTGGCTCTGACAACCACTTTGCAGTTCATCGGCGGTGGCAATAAAGCCACCTCCAATCGAGTAATAGGTTTCATCAACAATCACGTTTCCACTTTGATCAAATGCGGTAATCATCATCCCGTTTTCATGCAAAGGTAGATTGTCTTCGTGAAATAGCATGTCTGTTTGATAATTAAAGCCAATGGTGCGACAGCCACTCAACCGCATTTGTCCACTGTCGATAGCAAGACGCATGGCTTGATTGGCACTGCTTATTTTTATGGTATCGGGTTTATTACCGAGCAAGCCTAAAATCGTCGCTCTATCCGTGTGGTGTCCGATCCCAGTTAACGACAATGAACCATAGAGATCGACCTGAACACGAACCACATCTGTGATTCTATCGGCGATCAATTGAGTGAAATGAAAACCCGCAATCATTGGGCCATTGGTGTGTGAACTAGAGGGACCCACACCAACTTTGTAGATATCAAAAATGGACAGCATACATTTACCAGTTAAATTTTAAACCATTAAGAAAGAGCAGCATAAAGCCAATCAGGAATAACCGTACAAACCGCTATCGTAATAACAGCGAACACAAGCAAGCCGTAATGGCTGGCAGCAGGCTTTGCAAATAAGTGCTTCTGCGTGGCGATAAATGCCTGTTGTTGTTCATTGACTTTTCCCCAGAATCGACTGACGACTACACCTAAAATTAAGAAAATCGCAGTGCCCAGCAATGCTAACCAAGGCCAAGCAATGCCACTGTATTTAGCAATAAACACCCCGATAACGCTCCCAATACTGCCAGCAATCACACCTTTTTCATTGGCATTTTTGAAAAACAGACCGAGGATGAAAGAACCAAGGCGAATACCGACAAAAATAGAGGTTAAACTCGCAATAGTTTTCAGCACAGACTCGTTCGAGACCGCTAACAAAGCCGGGACAATAACCAGAACGGCGGCCACAAGACTCATTTTTCTTGCCACCGATTCGTAATGCGCATCCGAAGCTTGCTTGCAGAAAAAGCGTTTATAGAAATCGAACGTCGCGACCGTTGCCATAGAGTTGTAAGTGGAATCCAACGTCGACATTGCCGCAGCCGACAAGGCTGAAATCACCAGCCCAACAATGATTGGATTAGTATGGTTGAACACAAAATCGAGAATGACTTCATTGCTGTTTTCAAAACTTTGATCTTGGTAAAAGACACTGAGTAAGACGCCCATCACGGCAAAAAAGAGATAAATAAAGAACGCACCGTAGCCACAAAGCAGCATCGACTTTTGCGCCATCTCCACATTTTTTGTCGCGAGGGTTCTTTGAATAATTAATTGGTTAGTACCATACACACTTAGATGTAAGAAGCTGACGGCCACTACGCCTGCCCACAATGTCGTATCAACACCGAAATCAAAATCCAGATTAATTATATTTAGATGCTCGGGAGACACCGTATCTCCGCTATTAATCTGCATGAGTAATAAGACAAAAATGGCAATGCTACCAATAATAAGCACCGCAGACTGAAGCAGATCTGTCCATATTACAGTCGAAATCCCCCCCGAATACGTATACAAAGCAGTAAACAAACTGATATAGATGATCGATTCAAAAATACCAATCGGAAGCACTTGCACTAAGATCAGGGCAACCGCATACAGAATAACCCCAGCCGAAATACACTGAACCATAATAAATACAATGGAATTAATGGTACGAGCCACCACACCAAAACGATGCTCTAAATATTCGTAGATCGAGGTCAGGCCGAGTTTATAAAAAACCGGAACAAAGAAAACCACAGTGAAAAAAATCACTATTGGGTAATTTAAGTGGACACTCATCGCTTCTAGGCCGGAACGGTAAACCCAACCCGGCATGCCTACAAACGTCATCGCACTAATATAAGTCGCAAGAATCGACACACCTGCGGTAAACCAGCCGAACTGCTTTCCACCCGTTGAAAAGTCGCCACTAGAGCTTGAACGCTTATTAACTAAATAACTGATAAATAATGTCGTTATTACATAAAGAGCAATAACCACCACACTTGAGTACGTAACCATTTTAGATTCCGTTTATTTGATTCGGCGATATATTCGCATCCAATAGTACTCAAAAAAGAATAACTTCCTTCAAAAACTCATAGTAAGTGTGACTATTATCACTAAGATTGTAAATACAACCTCGCAAACACTCAATAAAATGCAAATCACAATCGAATGAGATCAAGATCACTAAAATATACAAAATGGGTACGCACTCATTTTAAAATTGACTTTGATCACGGAACTAATAACCATAAAAATTCTATTATCTCTTCCGAAATGAATGCGGTGTAGTGAACAGTAATGACCACTACACATAAATCAAAACTAAAAACACCCTATCAAAAATAAAGGTTTATCGGTCATGACTACTAAAAAACACATGAGCGAAGTTCCTATGATTCAAAGGGTAGCTGCTTATCTTGCAATTCTAGTTGGCTACTTTTTCTATTGTTATAACTTTGTAATTATTGACTACGTACGCCCCTACATCGTAGATGCTTATGATGGCATTAACTTAGCGGACACCGCACAGTTCTATACATGGCAGTCGATTGGTGCGCTTATTGGTGCTCTAAGCTGTGCCTGGGTGGCATCAAACTTTGGTAAGAAATCAACTCTTATTGTCATTACAGCACTGAACGGCGGCGCAACCATCATCAACATGATGTTTACTGACTACGCCATGTGGGCAGCGATGCGTTTCATCATTGGTATTTCTTTAGGTGGTTACTTCACGGTAGCGGTAAGCCTGATGATCGGCCTATTCACACCGTCGGTTCGCGGTAAGTTAACCGCATTCGCTTCTTCAATGTTCTCGGTTGCTCTAATGGCAATGGGTGCGTATGCAGCGTTTATTTCGAGCGTTGATGCACCTTGGCAGAGCCTAATGTGGGTAGGTGGTATTCCTCCTCTCGTCGCGGCTGCACTGATGATCTTCATCCTACCTAGCGACAAGAAAGTGATCGCGTATGGTGAAGAAGATCAACAAGCGACCACAAATGCCGCCGGCGAAGTCACCGAAGCGAAAAAAGGTTCTTGGGGTGAAATGATCAGCGCGCCATACCGCAAGTTAACGATTACATGTCTATTACTGGCTGGTCTTAACTTCTATGGTTACCAGTTCTTTTCTGGCTTCGTAACAACGTACCTAAAAGAAGTTCGTCAATTTGACGGCGCAACTATCGGCATCATCTTCTCTATCTCAGCTTTCGGTTCTCTGTTCGGTGCTTGGGTATGGGGAGCGATCGCTGATAAATACGGTCGTAAAGTAAACGCGTTTGGTTTCATCCTTGCGGGTGTAATGGCTTCAGTATTCTTCGTCGCACCAAGCGATATGATGATCGGCAGCCTAAACATGCTCGCTATCCTTGGTCTTATCTACAACTTCGGTCTGTCTGCTTCTGCTGTATGGGGTGGTTACTTCTCTGAATTGTTCCCAGCTCACTTACGTAGCTTCGGTGCAGCACTGTTCCACGGTGGCCGTATCATCGGCATGTGGGCTCCTATGGTGCTGGTCTTCATCCAAGCACGCTCCGATCTTGAGACAGCAATGTGGGGCTCGCCAATCGTATGGATTGTAGCGGGTCTACTGTGGCTATCTCTACCAGAAACACTGAAAGGCGGCATCTTCGATAAAAGCAAAAAAGCAGAAACAGCAAAAGCTTAATTCGATACTCATACGCTGAAATTCAAGTACGAAAAATTTAAAGCCGGCTGAAAAATCAGCCGGTAACAAAATCCCAATCGAGTCCTGTTCCGAATGTTGGCTCGACAACACAAAGAGAAATTATTATGTCTAAATATCAAGAAGCTAAACGCATTGTTCGTGAGTATTTCGATGCAATGGAAAACGCAACTCACGAGAACGTTGCTGAAGTTTTAAAAGCACACACGTCTGAAGATTACTTATGGCGCGGTGTTTACCCATTCCGTGAGCAAGAAGGCGCACAAGCAGCCGCTGACGTATTCTGGGCGCCAATGATGAAGTCAATGACTCGTATGCAACGTCGTCAAGATATCTTCATCGGCGGCAACAACGAAATCAACCCAGATGAGATTTGGGTAATGAGCATGGGTCACTTCATGGGTCTATTCGACGCTGAATACCTAGGCATGCGCCCAACGGGCAAGATCATGAACGTTCGCTACGCAGAATTTAACTGTGTGGTTGATGGCAAAATCACAAAAACAGGCCTGTTCCTAGACCTACTAGGCATGATGGATCAAGCGGGTTGCTACCCACTGCCACCATCAACGGGTAAGCACTTCGTCTACCCTGGCCCACGTAACCACGATGGTCTGTTATTCGAAGATGCGGCTCCAGAAGAAGGCGTTGCAACGCTGGCTCTAGTCAACAAAATGGTTGATGACTTGTCGGCTCTTAACGACAGCGGCGCGATGGGTTGCCCACCAGAAGTACTCGCGAAGAGCTGGTCAAAAGACATGATTTGGTACGGCCCATGTGGTATCGGCGCGTCTTACACCATTCCTCGCTACCAACAGCAACACCAACTTCCTTTCCGCAACAACTTGAAAGATAAGAAGTTCAACGGCCACGTTTGTCGTTTCGCTGAAGGTAACTTCTCTTGTTTCTTCGGTTGGCCAAACCTATCAAATACACCAACAGGTGGCTTCTTAGGTATGACGGGCGGTGAAGTACGTGCAAACATGCAAGTGGTTGACGTTTACTACCGCGACGGTGATAAGCTGTCTGAGAACTGGGTTCTTATCGACCTTCCTTACTGGCTACAACAGCAAGGTCTAGATGTGTTCGAGCGTACTTCAAGCATCATGAACCCAACGCTGTAATCGAGACGCTTTAATACAAACGATAAAAACCAAAAGTTTAAAAAGAAACAGTAGCAACCTAAACAGACATCGACTTTAGGTTGCTACGCGTACCGTACTAGGAGAGCCTTCTCGCTCCTAGTCAGTGCTCCAACACATTCATTATTGCTCCACTAATAACTGAATCTACTCGTGCCTCATGGATGGGGTACACCCTACCAAACCATTACTTATATAACGGGCTTGAAAGCACGGTGGCTTTCTGCGGCCTGAAATCAAGAGAATTACAATGAACAAGTCAATTCTTTCTGCGGTGATCCTAACAGCACTTACCTCAAGTTCTGCTTTTGCTGCACACACTTTTACCAATGACACGGGCGATAGCCTGACTTTAGACGGTCGTTTTGACATTCGTTACCAAGACAAAGGTGACGATCATAATGGCGAATGGAACAGCGGTAGCTCTCGTTTTGGCCTTAAAGGTCAAATGGGACTCGATAACGGCTGGACTGGCTTTGGCCATGCTGAATGGGGTTACAACTCTGGCGCTAACGGCGATAACATTTACGACCGACTTCTATACGTAGGCGTAGAGCATGACAAATACGGCAAGATCGCCGCTGGTACTAAGCAGTGGTCTACCTTCTACGATGTGGCTTGGTTTACCGATATGGGCCGTGTGTTCGGTTCGCGTGGTTCTGGTTACTACAACCTATCTGACTGGGGTATTGCGTCAGGTACAGGTCGTGCCGAGAACTCGATAACTTACCGCAACAACATTGGCGACAACTGGAAATACGGTTTCACTTACCAAACCACTCGCGAAGATGTTGGCCTCGCGAACGGCTTAACAGCAACGCTGAAAAACGGCATCGGCGCATCCACACTGTACACCGTTATGGATGGTCTAACGATTGGCTTGGCTTATCACCAGAATGAGTTTGATGATGTCGATGCGGGCGTTCAAAACATCAAAGATGGAGATACACAACGCATCGGTCTATTCGGTGTGAACTACACCCACGGCGGTCTATACGTTGGTTTCACCTACAGCCAAGGTTCAAACTGGGAAACCACCAGCCAAGCTGAATTCTACGACCACCTCGGTGCCGAATTTTTCACCTATTACCACTTTGAAAACGGTCTACGTCCAACCTTTAACGTTAACTACTTGACGGATACCGATGACAACGCCAATGGCTACAAACGTCAGTTAATTATCCCTGGCCTTGAGTACCACTTTAAGAAGAATAAGTTCTTAGTTTGGACGGAATACCAGTTTGATCATGGTAACGACAAGTCTGTTGGTAGCCACTACGAAAATAGCGATGACCAATTTGCTGCGGGTATTCGTTACTACTTCTAATGGCTTATGGTTTAAATAACCAGCGGCTTAGCGGCATGTTGATCATTTTATGGGTAAATTCGTAATCTAAAGCTCTGCTCTTACGCAGAGCTTTTTATCACTACCTCTGTCATCATACTGTTTTACCAATACAGAGAATGGGTTATACCCAACATAAAATTCAAAATAGACATTATTCCTTATTTTTCATGCCATTCCTTGGTATTACTTTATGAATACGTACCTAATTATGTTACTCTGTGCACAGTCAATTTGCTTCAAAAGTATGGTCTATGAGCTCTCCAAAACACTCCACGGCGTCAAAGCCAACCGTCACCTCTAAAGATGTCGCTAAACTTGCTGGCGTTTCTCAATCAACGGTATCTCGCGTATTTGTCCCGGGCAGTTCAGTGTCTGAAAAAACCAAGCAGAAAGTGTTCGATGCAGCAAAATCGTTGAATTATCGTCCGAATGCCTTTGCCCGCAGTCTGACGACAAATGAATCCAAATTGATTGGCCTCGTTTTCCCAGATGCCGACTACCCTATCCACATGAAAACTCTACAGCTTATCTCTACAGAGCTGCAAAAACAGGGGTACTCTGCGGTATTGATTCCTTGGCAAGTTGATGGAAACGACAACCACTCGATTCCTAATATCTTCCAATACCGAGTTGATGGCGTAATTGCAGCTTCTGCGACCTTTAATAAGTCGCTTTATGAAGAGTGTGAAGAGTTTGACATCCCTATCGTTCAGTTCGCACGTGTGGTTGAAGGGACGAAAAGTAGCCATGTAGTGAGCGATAACTACGCCGCTGGCCAAGTCGCCGCTCAGCATTTGCATAGCGTAGGAACAAAGTCAGCGGTTTACCTAACCGGTAATGTTCCGACCTACACCAACGGTGAGCGTGAATCGGGCTTTTGCTCAGAATTCGAAGATCTAACGGGCCAACAAGCTCGCGTTATTGAAGCTGATTATGACTACCTTGATGCTCTAGATACCATTCGGACTCTGTTTGCAGAACCCACACATCCTCAAGCGATTTTCTGTGCGACAGATAACCTCGCGATGGCGGTCATGGATGTGGCGCGCGTAGAGTTCAACCTGCGTATTCCAGAAGATCTTCAAGTGATTGGTTTTGATGATATCCCACAGACTCAATGGTTGAACTACCAACTCACTACTTTCAAGCAAGATTTCAGACGCCTTGCACGTGAATCCGTGAAAATTGTTGTTAGCCAGATTCAAGAGCAAGACACCAGTTTAGTTAAGCTGATGGTACCCGTGAAGTTTATTGAACGAAACACCACTTTGAAAGCAAAATAGCGTTTCTACCGCTTTTGTTTGCATACTTAAAATACGCTTTTAAACGGCCAAAATACAAAAAATCCCGCTTGGCTCCTTATATCTAGAATCATAATATAAGACGTCTAACGGGATTTTTAAGTTTTAGTCTAATATGATGATTTAAAAGACTCCACTCGCACATCGGTATGTTTAATCTGGGACTCAAATATTGTCGATAGGTGTTTTGAGAAAGCCATTAAGTGGTTGCTTTTTACACCTTGAAAAACAAGTAAAACTAATCATCGACGGTGCTAGGAACCACACACTCTTTTTTCATGATCTTGAGACCAACATCGAATGTTTCAGTCCAAGCTTGTTCAACCTGAGCATCATAGTGAGGATCGTATTTCTTAACGGTATTGAGCAATGACTGAAACCACTCGTTGAGCTCTTGTTCCGAAATATTCAACCCTAAATCTTTATGTCTTTTACCCAACTTCCTCACCGAATTTCGCACACTCGGCAGACCGACAGAGTTGTGGATGAGGATAATCGAAGCTTTAAGCATTTTAGTTTGTTGCTCTAACCCTATGTTTTCAAAGCGTTCTGAAAACCTTGGATTATGCTTGCAAAAATCCGCTAAAAAACTCTCCAAGAATTCTTGGTCAATCCGGCAACGCTTAAAACTCTCATAAAACAATTCACTCGATGTCATCTAGCAGATCCTTTGCAATAGGTGCGAGTCTTTAGGAAAAAAGAGCAAGTTTAGCGCTCTGATTCGCAAGCCCTAAACCATCAACCCAGCCTAATTATACGCCACTATGGCATAAAGTGAGTTGCACAGATCTTGTTTCCATCAGGATCTCGCAGATAGGCTATATAAAGACGACGCGCATCAGAGCCTCTCACTCCGGGGCCGTTTTCAATACTTGTACCCCCGTTTTCGACACCGACACGATGCCATTCGTCCACCAACTCGGGAGATGATGCGAGAAAACCGATGGTCATACCATTACCGTGTGTTGCTGGCTGACCATCAATCGGTTTAGTTAAACCTAATATGCCCGTTTGGCTGACATAAATACAGCGCCCTTTAGGGTCAACAGAACCTTCACTATAGCCCAGCACTTTCATGATGGGGTCATAGAAAGACTTCGCGCGCGTAATATCTTCGGTACCAAGAAAAACATGGCTAAACATAATTCACCTCTCTTTTAGTAAATGAACTCCCAAACTAGACCTTTAATTCGCCTTTGTCTAGACGGCTTCGCCTGATAACTGCTGCTTCGCCCATAGAGCAAATACCTGGAACTTGGTTCGCTGCTCCATGCCTTTCGGGCACACCAAATCATAGCCCTTACCAGACTCAATATTCATGAATGGAGCCACTAGCAACCCCTGTTCAATCTGCGGCTTCATGAACTCTAAGCGCCCTAATACAACTCCCATCGATAACATTGCAGCATCCATTGCGAGACGACTATCACTGTAGTAATCGCACATCAAGGTGCAATCTACATCACTTTGAGCTTCTGCTAACCAACGTTGCCAAGCAGAGACACCACCACTATGAATAAAGCGTACCTTAGCTAAAGCTTGTAGCCTCTCTTTCAGGACCAAGTTATCAATACTTGGCTTATCCAGAGCAAAAATCCCATCGTTTAATGCTTCGAATCCTAGCATCTTGGCATATTCAGGGCTGCATACCGGCGTTCTAGTCCCTGAAAACAAGCGCTCACTGTAATGATTAGGGTAGTGGCCTTTGCCATAAAAAATCGCCACATCATAAGGTTCAAATTGGAAGTCAGATTGGTTCTGCTTGGTGTGCAGTTTAATGCTCAGATTAGGATACAGCTTTCTAAATTCAGGTAAGCGTGGCATCAGCCAAGACGCAGCAAAATAAGGAGAAGTTGCGATATATAATTCACCACTCAATTCACCCGTTTGGATATCCACGAGTTCAGAAAATATCGACTCGAAAGAGGCGTTGAGCATTGATAAGACCCTTTGTCCTTCGGGTGTGAGTTCCAATTTACGAGTTTTGCGCACAAACAAACTGAATCTAAGCTGTTGCTCCAGTTTTTTAATACGATGACTTACCCCACCCTGAGTCAAAAACAGCTCATCGGCCGCCAAAGTAAAGCTCAAATGTTTGGCTGCAACGCTGAATGTATGCAGCAATGACAGTGTTTGTTGCCTGTTCTCAAACAACCCCATAAATTACCCTCAATAATGCATGACCCGTTAATTCTGGTTTGTAAACGTAGTCGCTTACCCTATAGATTACATCACGTAATGAACAAATCTTATCTCTGTGAATATGGACTCGCAAGACTCTCTTAAAGACCAAGACAAACTTGGTCAAGCGAGCGCACTTTTTATTATGAGAATAATTTTAAGTCTTTTCACTCCGCGAGCACTAAACTCATTCAAAACGATTAAACCTAGAACCTAACTTGTCATAAGGGTCAACAGTGAAACTCATACTCAACGCCGATGATTTCGGCCTCACCGAAAGCGTAAACGATGGCATCGTCGATTGTTTACAAGCGGGTATCGTGAAATCAACCACTATCATGATGAACCAACCAGGTACACAACACGCCATCGAACTTTATCATCAGGGCTTGGTTCCTGAAGTAGGCCTTCACTTTACGGTCACAGCAGGTAAACCCGTTAGCGCCCCAAAGCTAGTGCCAAGTCTCGTGGATAGCCGAGGTAATTTTTTTGATAAATCAACGCTACTCAACAAAACAGACATCGTCGAAGAGGAAGTAGCACTTGAGATTAAGGCGCAATATCAAGCAGCGATTGCAGCAGGTTTGAAAATAAACCATATCGACAGCCATCACTTTGGTGGTGTTTTCCAACCTCTTAAAGCGGCGTTTACTCGAACAGCCAATGAAATCGGCCTACCCGTTCGACGAATCGATAATATCGTGAGTGGGCAAGATGCACTGCGTGTACCAACACCTGATGCTTTCGACATGCGCTTCTTTGACGAAGGCGTATCGCTTAATGGCCTGCAGGATTTATTGCTGAGCTACCAAGCTACAATGCCTAACGGTGTACTTGA
Source organism: Vibrio minamisatsumaniensis (assembly GCF_050337445.1). NCBI lineage: Bacteria > Pseudomonadati > Pseudomonadota > Gammaproteobacteria > Vibrionales > Vibrionaceae > Vibrio > Vibrio minamisatsumaniensis. The sequence goes on from NZ_JAKJSY010000022.1 coordinate 39,960, forward strand.
ATTAATGTGTCATCCATCACTTTTTGCCAGTCACGAGCTTAGGTCACTATCTAGCTATCACACGAAACGAACGGAAGAACACGCCCTTCTAACTAACTCGGTTTTACAACAATGGCTCAAAGACAACAGTATCGAATGTATTGGATTCGATGATTTGAAAATTTAACAGAAAGACTACTACGCTCAGAGAACTGCCCTGTGATCAGAGAGTTGCCCTATCGTTAAATGTACAATGTTAGCCATGGCTCTCCTGTCCATGGAAACGATAGCCACTGACGGGATTGAATAGAGAAGCCACTAATCAAACAGTTGGATAACCAATTTATTATCTTTAATCACGAGATTGGGCTGAGATGACTTAATCAATAGCTCTTGCACTTTATTACTATCCAGTTTGTAAACCGGTGACTGGGACAAAGCAAAGCCAATCATAGAAACGGCAGGCTTAAGTAGTTTGGCGACCTCAGGCGAAAGCTGTTTATCTTTTTCTTCAAAGCGCTCTAGACGCAGAGACTTTAAGTAGACCTCACCACTCTCTTGGTCATATTCGGGAATCGCGCTGAATTCGATATCCAGATCTAGCCCCATGTTTGGCATGTTAAACACTTGAACCTTTGCATTGGTATTCGCCAGAACAGACACTCGCTCGGCATCAGCTCGACCAATTTGCACCGCTAAGTCATCAACCGCCACTTGTGCATACATAACGTTTTGCACACCGACTTCTTGTTCTAACATCACCGAATCTTGCAGGTAGTTCGTCATTTCTTGTTCAGTAACGCTGTAGCTCACACAACCACTTAGCATTAGGGCTACGAAGGCTATAATGAAGCGGCTCATTGATTTCGTTGTCATTGGGGATCGACTCTTAATATGTAATTGCATGGAACGGATTTTACCTCGAGATGGTACTGTAAAATAGTCGTCACAATTACAGTGTCGAATAACTAACCCAAATGATCCACTAAAGAACCACCCCCGTACAAAGAGGAACAGATAAAGAGTAAGGGAAGTCATGACTGCATTAACGATATTTTACGATGGGACTTGCCCACTGTGCGCCAAAGAGATGGCGGCACTTGCAAAGCATGATACCGAGAATAAGATTCAAACTATCGACATATACAGTGACGCGTTTTCAGACTATCCACAGATTGATGCAAACGCGGCTAACACGATATTGCATGCCCTCGATAAGAACGGGCAATTGCTGTTGGGGTTGGACGCGACCTACCAAGCGTGGAAGTTGGTTGGTAAGGGTTGGCTGTATGCCCCATTGCGTTGGGCGACATTCAAACCATTGGCTGACTGGTGTTATCTGCGTTTTGCTAACAACCGATACAAAGTCTCCTTCTGGCTAACAGGAAAGTCGCGCTGCAATGGAAACCGCTGCATTAAATAGTTTTTACTTAAGTCAGACCAACGGCGGTTTGGTAGAAATGAGGCTCAGCCATGCGGTGAATACCCACATAGCGGTCACCCACTTTAACCCGGCAGACAGCGTGTCTTTGTCCTTAGTTGTTTGATTACCGCCCCACAACACCAGCTTATTAATGGTGCTAACCTGCATACGAGTCATCACAAACAAAGGAACGGTTACCCAACTAAACATTGTACAGTACAGCAATTCAAAACATTTTTAGTGTACCTCAATCCCAAGAGAGAGCCTTTATGTCGGCAAAAGAGAGCAGCCTTCCCACACATCGAATGGCGAGATTCAGTAAATTTGCGTCGTTAGCGACCAGAGTTGCAGGTAACGTGATAACGGAAGGCACCAAGCAACTCGCGAAAGGCAACCGTCCTAGCGCTAAAGAATTAATGCTGACACCAAAAAACATTGCTCGCCTCACCGATCAACTGGCTCATTTGCGTGGCGCAGCCATGAAACTAGGCCAAATGTTATCAATGGACGCGGGTGATATTCTTGAACCTGAACTCGCGAACATTCTGAGCCGCTTGCGTTCCGATGCCGACCCATTGCCGGCGAAACAACTCAACCAAGTGTTAGAAAACGCACTGGGTGACAGTTGGAAAGCAAACTTTATCACCTTTAACTTTAAACCGATCGCCAGTGCCTCCATTGGCCAAGTCCACCAAGCTTATAGTGACGCTGGAGACAAATTAGCGGTTAAAGTTCAATACCCTGGCATTCGCAAAAGCATCGACAGTGATGTCAACAACGTAGGCACACTACTTAACATCGTGGGTTTGATACCCAAAACGGTTGATTATAAAGGCTTATTAGAAGAAGCAAAAAAGCAGCTCCACGACGAAGCCGATTATGCTCGTGAGGCTGATTACGCAACACGTTACTATCATGCACTTAAAGAGCACACGCATTTTGTTGTGCCCAAAATCCACCCTCAAATCTCGGCAGAATCGGTACTCGCGATGGACTTCATTGAAGGTGTTTCTATTGAACAAATAGAAGGCCATGACCAAAGCACTCGTGACTTTGTGATGCGTAGCTTGCTTGAACTGATGTTCAGAGAGTTGTTCGACTTTAAAATGGTGCAGACCGACCCCAATTTTGCTAACTACCTTTACGTTGAACACACTCATCAGATTGGCCTGTTAGATTTTGGGGCAACACGTGAATACAGCGACCGCTTCAGTGATGGTTATCGCTTGGCTTTTACTTCTGTGATCAACCACGATGAACAAGGCCTCAACCTGGGCTTAGAGCAGATCGGCTTCTTTAGCGAGACCATTCTCCCAGCTCAGCGCCAAGCGATTCTCAACTTAGTGAAAATGGCATGTGAACCCATGCTTGTCGACGAAGATTACGACTTCAAAGCCAGTGGTTTAGCACAAAGTCTTCGTGAAGCAGGGACCATTTTGAGTATGGAGCAAGAATATTGGCATACACCGCCAGCCGATGCCCTATTCCTACACCGAAAGATTGGCGGTATGTACTTACTGGCCGCTCGTCTTGGTGCAAAAGTGAACATAAAAGAATTAGTGACGCCTTACCTTCATTTATCAAAAAAATCGACGACTTAGAGAGCGTCGGTTCAATTTGCCGATGAACGTTTGCCAACAACAAATCGATCAAGCACAGTTTGAGGAATAACGATCACTGAGTATCGAACAAAGGCCACCAGCGTTATGACAGCGACAAAGCTTCCTAAAATAAAATCAGGCACATTCACCAGTGCTAAACCCATCAGGCGGTCACACACGATAGCCACTATCGAAATGCTTAACGCCACTATCCATTTTTTGTGTTGATAAGGTAACGGCTCCATGCTTTGGCTGACGAGATATAAGAGCAGTAACCGCAATAGGTAGATACCGCAAAGCACTGCCACAACGCCCCACACACCATAAATCGGTGTCACCACAAAATAACCAATCGCAGCCAAGATCGCGCAACCGCCTTGTATCCACATTTGTGATTGGCTTGAATCACCGCTGAAACAACCAAGGTTGAGGTAATCCCCTGCGTTCTTAATCACGCCAATCGCCAAGAGTGCGACGACGAGGGTACCCGCATATTGATAACTGCTTGGCAAAATCAAAGTAATAAAACCAGGCACAGTCAGGATCATCAAACACCCCAATACAATAGCCAGATTAACGCCGACCAGCGCTCTATCCGCACACGCTTTCTGACCATCAGATTGTTGCAGCATGGCCACCCGATTTGGAAACCACCAAAGCGCATAAGGTTGCAGCAACAATCCAAGGATCAACGCAAATTTGCCACTGACCGCATAAATCGCCAGTTCTTCGACACCAACGAAACTTGCCATCACCCATCGGTCTAACCCCGTAATCATGTACATCGAAGCACCACCGACTAACGTGGGCAATCCAAACTTTAGGATCTTAACTGAGTACTTAAAGCTGCCAAATGCGCCCATCTCTTGCCATTGATAGCGCAATAAACACAGCATCAACAACACGCTAGAAACGGCAGAAGAAATCAACACACCATCAATAACATACCCCGCTTCAAGCAATGCAAACGTCATTGCAGCTTGCACACTTGCCTTCATGACATTGAGCATGCAAAAGCGTTTTGCCATCGCATTCATTCGCATCAGTGTTAGCGGAATAGAAATTGCGCCATCGAGCATGGTTGGGATCAGAAGAAGTAGGATTTGATAAGGCTGGAACTCAACGGGCAGCATCAGCAACAACAGGGGCATACTAAGAGCAATTAAAGCGCCTCCTAGCACACAGACCAAAACACTCAATGTGAAACAGTTCGAGACCAGCTTTCTCTTCTCTTCACCCTCAGCGACGCCCACATATCGATACATGGCCTCAACAATCCCAAAACTAAAAAGGATCGTCCCGATGTCAGCCAACAACACGATGACCTCTAAGGAGCCGTATTCGACTAACGTCATTTTATGGGTGATATAGGGGATCATCACCAGTGAGATCCCTTTCATCATCACGATACCAATGGCGTAATAGGCCGACTGTTTTAATGAACCCATGGACATCATCCGTTCCCTAACATGCAAGCGTTAGGAAACTCTTACAGTCTCCGAGAAAGTGTCGTAAGGTTCTTTTTTGCGGAGCCAGCGCTAAAGAGCGGATGCTATAAAAGATGGCCCGTCGGTTCTGCTGTAAGCCTCTGTAATAGTCAGCGTAGCCTTCTAGTATCCTAGCGTTGGCAATTTTAAAACTGGACGTTGGCAGGTTCCATTGTTGACGGTCATTTTGATAACGTTGCAGGATGGTTTCTATAGACTGCAAATTTCTCAATTTAAGACTGTCTGTTTGGGTCACGGAGCTCGCTCTCATCAAGTAACCAACCTGCACTGAGTTCAACACACCAATCTGATGGTTTTCACTCATTCGCAGCCATAGGTCCCAATCTTCTCCATACTTAACATCAGCGTTGAAAGTGCCAGTTTGAGAAAAAACATTGCCTTTGACCATGACCGTCGATGTACCAATCACATTGTTTTCGATGATGAACTCCAGCGGGTTCTGGATGTTGATAAACAACTCATCTTGCTCTTGAAACTGCGACCAGTAACTAAAGCAATCGACGATCACTTGATAATCTTCAGTCAGGTGTTCGTAGTTAGTAAAACTCATCGCAAGATCTGGGTATCGTTGATGAAATTCGAGTTGTCGCTCGATTTTGTCTGGATACCAAAAGTCATCAGCATCTAAAAAAGCGATGTACTCACCAGAAGCTTTTTCTATGCCAAGGTTTCTTGCTTGAGGCGCTCCCACCCCTAAGGTGGATAGTTTAATGATGCGTTCATCATCAATCGACGCGAGATAAGTAGACGTTCCATCATTACTGTTGTCATCAATAATAATGATCTCGATATCTTGATGGGTTTGCTTGATCACACTGCCAATGGCTTTCGGCAGATAATCCAAACAATTGTAGGTGGGAATAATAACGCTCACTGTAGCCATGCTGACGCCTCTGATTGATACGGTATACAACTAACTTTGCACGTTCTATGCCGACAACCCACACGACTAAATTGCTTTCATATACAACCACCTACGCAGCTATTCTCAAAATGACGAACAAGGAAAACGGAAGAAGATCATCATAATTCCAATTTGATTATCAATTTGATAAAACTGACCACATCTGGCGGGATAACCTTAAGAAAGCAATCAAAAAGTCCTCCCAGCGCACCCTTTGATCTTGGTTCGTATCTTGCTTTATTACCTTATAGCTTTATAGCTTTATTGCTTTATTGCTTTATTGCTTTATTGCTTTATTGCGTAATATTCGAAGGAGCAAAGAATGAAGAAAGTAGCCTTTATAGCCCCCACTTATCCAGTACTCAGTGAGACCTTTATTCAAACAGAAGTTGATTCTGTTAAAGCCTGTGGACACGATGTTTGCGTGATGACATTTGAGAGAGAAAAGAGCGAAAAGTCGTTTGATTATGATATTGTGGAAATTGGTCGAGATGTTCGAATGAGTCAACTCACAAACATCAATTGGACCGGCATTATCAGGGCAGTATCCTTTGTTTCCAAGCAAACCAGTTTGCCTAAAAAATCATTGCTCGCTTATGGATTCAAATTGGCGCTGCAACTCTCCGAGAAAGAGATAGACCACGTACACGCACACTTCTGCCAACACACCGCTGCTCACGCGATTGTTGCTGCAAAGCTGTTGAACATCACTTGTTCGTTCGTGGCTCACGGTCACGATGTTTACGAATTTGCTTATGACATTCAACAGAAAATTTCTTCGAGTGATTTTGTGGTCGCAGTGTGCAAAGACATGCTCAGAGACTTCAAGAGCATGGCCAACGGCAATGTTAAGCTCTTGCACTGCGGAGTAAATACCCAACAGTTCCAATTGCACAAAAAGACCGAAGCGAAGCAGTTACGCTTAGTTTTCCTTGGTCGATTGGTTGAACAAAAAGGTATCCACCATCTGATTGATGCATTAGCACCGATTGCCGAACCTCTCGATATTCACCTCGACATTATCGGCACTGGCGATTTAGAACAACCATTAAAATTACAGGTAGAAGAGCAAGGACTCACCCAAAATGTGACCTTTCTTGGCGCCAAATCTCACGAGTGGGTCAAAGAAAACCTGTCGCACTACGATAGCCTCATCGCACCATTCTGTTTTTCAGAAACAGGTTGTGTCGATACTGGGCCGTTAGTGCTAAAAGAAGCGATGGCTGTCGGCACACCCGTTATTACAACCAACATCATGGGCTGCAAAGAGATCGTCTCACCAGAGACTGGTTTTGTGGTTAGTGAAAAGAACGTTGAGGAATTAAGAGAAGCGATTGAACGTTTTGCGCAATTAAGCAGCAATGACAAAACCGAGATGGGGTTAAAAGCGAGACAACGTGTGACCAAGTACTTTAATTCGATAAAACAAGCTCAGCAGTTGTCGCAATGGATTGAAAACCCAACCTAGAAACAGGCGTAAAAATAAAGAAATGGGCGAAACACCTACCAATGAGTATCAAGGTCATCGATAGGTTTCCCGTTTAGCCGGCTCGCAGTGCCAAAATAGAGGCAATATCTTCAATATCACGATATGGAACCATTTGTTGCTCTTTCGATGAGATAGCCACAATCGACATTCTATCGGCCAATTCATTGCCTTCAATGCCCACGTGACCGTTCACATGATAAATCGTAATTTTAGATGCCAATTCTTGGTAAAGAGCATACGCAGGTTGAATAATATCGAGGTTTTTAATCTCGCCGCCCGACTTGGTCCAACCCTTTTTCTCCCAACCCGTTGCCCACAGAGTAATGCAATCTATCGAGTATTTGGAGTCACAATAAATCGCAACAGACAAACCCGCATTGAGCTTCTCTTTCGCGAGTATAAACGCTTGCTTAAGCCCGTGTAACTCAGCGGTATTGTTGGTGCCCACAGGCTGATACAAGCCATACCACAATTCTGTTAACTGGTTGTGTTGATAAACCGCTATCCCCGTTCCCGCTTCTCCAGGGTTGGGTTCACAAGCCCCGTCAGTGAAGATTTTAATATCAAAAGGCATATCCGTGATTTGTTGTTCCGAAAGCGGTGGCACCTTCGCTTTCGTTGCTCTGCCCGTTGAGCTTGGCTTCGCGGCGCTAGACGTCAAAGAGGTTTTACCACCGAATGCAGACTCAGCTTCGTTGAGTGTTGGAAACGATTTATATCTCGCGCCAGCAAAACCATCGACTTGTGCTTTACACTCGTTCCAAGTGGTAAAAATGCCCGCTGTACGACCTTTCCAAACCACATAATATTTCTTAGCCAAACTGACTCCTAACCAAAACTGTAAAACTCGATACCCATGCCGCCACGGATTCCGTGGCGAGCTTGAATTCGAGGCTACCCATGAATAATGTCACCGACAAAGCACATCAAAAGTCATGCGATTATTGTTGTGACTCTTTAACGATAACGTCACTTAAACGATACCACCCATCCGCCAGCTTTCCTGTATTCGCCAAATTTACAGGTTTGCTGTCAAGACTTTCGCTCACGGCTATTTCGACATAGTAGCGGCCGGCTTTTAGTGCCATCGGCAATGAGAGGTTTACCGTCGATTGATACAGTCCAGGAAGCCACGTTTCGCTGCTGGTGCGGTCTTTTCCAATAGACACGACCTTACCGCTGCTGTTTACTAACCGATAATACGCATAAGAAGGTTGGTACGTTGGTGCCACGCCATCGTTAACAATATGGGTTGTCAGAGAGAGATGATGCCCCGCCAACACGCGAGCTGAATGACGAATCGAATCAACTCGGAAACGATACCCAATCTTTAGTAACGCTTTATCTAATAAATCACGGTACTGCTCTGGAATCGGTGTCGATTTCAAATTAAGACTGCTTGCGTGGTGGCTAATCGCCCAGTCCAATGACGCTGCGACTTGCTCTCTCGTATAATGTTGTGTCGTCCACCAGCCACGCATGTTACCACACACTTCGAAACTAACCGGCTCGCGCTGCCAAGCGGTATCGAATAATGGCGTTTGCGCTTTTGCTTGTTGAATTCTATACGGGTAGTCATCTCCCATATGGCTCCAAGTCGGAGAAAAATGATGCCAATCACCCCAGCAATCGGCGCGCCACCCTGCGCCTTTTTCAATAGCGTAAGAAAGAGAAGATCCTCCACCAATTAACATCAATTTGGCCGTATTTGGAAATGCCGAAAAATACAAATCAACGAACGTATTTAACTGCTGATCTGAATATCGACTGTGCAGAGGCTCGAGATCAGGAAAGTTACTGTTATGCCACTCCCCCCAAGAGCCCACCATGCCGATGTCAATCTGAGCAAGCCGCAAGTCATCATCGTAACGTTGACCAAAAGCACGGAGTAACTTTTCAACATAGGAGAGGTATGTTGGGTCATCAAGATCAGCCACGAAGGTTTTTCCATTTTCAACCCACTGCCCTGCAATCCCCTTATCGATAAGCCATTGTGGGATTTTTGTGCCTGAAGATGGTTCGTCAAGCGCCATAAAGCGCAAAGCGACTCGTCGTGACTGCTTGGTGTTATTTTCAAGCAAGCGATCAATAAGAGCAAAATTGTACTCACCTTCGCTTGGCTCAAGCTCACTCCAATAGTACCGATAATATCCAATTCCCGACGCTGGATATTGTTCAAGGGTTAAGTCCGTGCCCCAACCATCATGGAACGTTTCCACCCCGATACCGGGATTGGTGATCAGTGTATTAAGTGCCGTAATTGGCGTGACTTTTTCTCCCCCTTCGTCAGCATAGACTTTAGAGGCCACAAGGCTGACGAAAACCAATAGGTATAACCATGAACACGACCATCGAACGGCTCTTTGCACTTGTTTATTTTTTGTCATTGACCACTCCCGCGGCTCCCTTACAGTGATTGAAACCAATCCCATATCCCTAGTGAAAAATTCTTGAACAAGTCAATGCCTAACGCCGACTTTAACAAATACAATGCCAACAAAGAGAGCATCACCCCCGTAAGGACAAACATGGTGAGGCATATCGTCGTTAGGTAAGCTAACCATTTCGACTCACCTTGACGTGCCGCAGCACGATGATCACGTCCACTCAGAAATACCACATAGAATCGCTTGCCAAACCAAGGAAAAATTTTACGGATATCGACAGAGTGCTTTGCGACTAAGCCAACTTGATTCACCGCTTTTTCAATGGCTAACTTTTGCTCTTCACTCAAGCTTTCTTGAGTTTCTTGCTGCAAAACTCGGTAAAACTGGGTCACCGCACGACTCTTTTCGGGCTCAGCCGTGCCATTATTTTGATTAGTACGCTCAGTCACGCTTATTTCCCACTATTTTATTATAAACGTCCGCCGTTTGATTCGCGATTTTATGCCAGTCATATCGTTCTAATAGGGGGGAATATTCTTGTAATGGCATCACACACCTTTTCTGTATTGTCTGTGATAATTCGTCGATATTCTTGACCGAAAAATAGCAATCCGAATCCAGTTCAACCGCGCAATTAGGGGCAATATCACTCACTACCACAGGCAACAAATACGACATCGCCTCTAGCAGTGCAATCGGTAAACCTTCATGATAAGAAGGCATTACGAATAGTTTTGCTTGAGAGAAGACAACTTGTAGCGCTTCCCCTTTAAGAAAACCAGTCAGTATTACACCAGGGATATCCTTCGCCGCTTGTTTCAACGAACGGCTGTATGCACTTTCATGGTCGCTATCCCCGACCAACACCAGTGGCATATCAAGCTTAGATTTTGCGTAAGCTTGAAGAAGATCATGGAAGCCTTTTTCTTCAACAAAACGCCCCACCGCGACAATATATCCACGTGCGGATAACTGATAGCGATCTAATGTGCATTGTACCGCCTCCTCAGCCACAGCCTTTGGAGCGTTGACGCCATTAAAAATAAGATTGGCATCATATCTTTGATAAGAGCGTTTAATCAGGTCATTGATCACTTCTGATATGACAATGACTTCATTGGCATAGTTGACGGCAAAACGCTCGCCAAGCTTCAAAACAACTTTGGCTAACTTTCCCCATTTCTCTCGCTGATAATCTGGACCATGGTGAGTGAATACCACTTTCTTTCCCATCAAACGTAATAACGGCACGACTAGACCAGGGCCGATTGCATGAACATGTACCACGTTAGAACCATCGGTTAAGGTTGACAATGCCGCAAGAGTCGAATGAACGATAGCTTCCAAAGACGTTTTTTTAGGTGCCCACAGAGTCTTAGTTTTGACCCCTTGATAACTCGCTGTTTTATAAGTGACATAAGGAGAGCGCGCGATAACCTCTACCTCAAACCCTTGCTCAACAAGAAGAGGATAAAGGTGCTGACAGTGTGTTTCGACACCCCCTAACACATCAGGAATGCCACGTGTTCCTAATACGGTTATTTTCATGATGGTTGACCTAATAAACGTTGATACAAATCCACTAACTGTCGATGATGTGAACTCAATGAGTAACGCGACTCTAACCTTTGCCTCGCTTGTTCGCCGTAGTGCTGTGTTAGCTCTGGATTTTCCGCAAATTCATTCATCACACTGGCAAGATCATGAGCATTACCCGCTTCAAATAAACGCCCTTCTTTTCCATCTCGAACTTGCTCAGGGATACCTCCGATGTTCGCACCGATAATAGGCTTGCCGTATGACATAGCCTCAAGAACAGACATTGAACAGTTTTCATAGCATTCAGAAGGGACAATAACCGCACTGGCTTGCTTAATCAGTGAGTGCAACTCATGGCCTGTTTTAAAGCCTAACCACTCAACCTTACTCTGTCTGCCAGACAAAGTGTCAGTAAGTGGTCCTGTACCGACTATTTTTAATGGTATTGATTGGTTAGATAACTCGTAAGCCGCGACCATTGTTGCCACGCCTTTTTCCTGACTCAACCGCCCTAAATACAAGAAATATCGATGATCAGCCACACCTTGCTGATCAACGTTCTCATCAATTCCATTAACAATGACTTCAATTCTATTCGTAGGAAGCTTGCGACGAATGATATTGGCTAAAAACTGACTCGGTGAAATGATCACATCCAGTGATTGATAGTTCTGAGCAAGCGATTGATACATCGCTTCTGCAACAAGCAAACCACTTTTAAACCATGAGCCTTGCTGGCATCGATACTTTAATGCATTAAATACACTGCCTTGCAAGCAAGCTTCACAGGTATGCCCATCGCGATACATGGTATAACTCGGGCAGGCGATTTTAGTATCATGAGCCGTGAGAACCGTTTTACATCCCGCCTGTTTGGCCACCTTGATGATGGAAGGCGTCAACTGATGGTAAATGTTGTGAAAATGGACGATATCGGGTTGCTCTGCGGCAATTAATTCGGAAAGCTTTTCACACGCTTCGGTGTTATGGACAAACCGTACTGCTGTTTTCAATGCACTGAGCAAACCGGTGTTGGCGTGGTAATCCACATTATCGACAAAATTCGCACTGTAGTCCGAAATGACATTGTCATTGTGGACCATTGCAAAGTCGATGACCGAAAACCCTCGCTCAATCAGCATCTCTCTTTCTTGAAAAAAGACCGTTTCAGCGCCGCCCTTTAAGAAAAAAAACTTATTGACCATTAACACTTTCATAATGGTTCTCGCTCGATCACTTTATGTTGCGGGGGTTGATTCGGATCTTTAATCGGTGACAATAACCCATTGACTAAGCCCGCAGCAAACACCGTTAAATTAACAACGCTCAGCGCTCCATCCTTTATCGAGCGATTTTTCAACGCTTTCATTATAAAGAAGAGCAGCAGTGGCAACAGACTCATCACCAACACAGACACATTGCCCACGAGCAACACCAACATTAACCAAGCGAGATAACAAGCAAAAATCAGCTCATTTCGAACCACACGTACCGCTTGTCGAAAATACGCTTGACCAAACGCACTCTTTAATAACTCACCTGACGCAAACAAATAACCCCGCTTCCAACGATAGCGCAGTAGCGTTAATGTCGGCATGTCATAAGAGGTATGGTGGAAAAATGGGGCATCCAAGCGATGTAATTTGTACCCCGCGTATTGAAGCCTCATACCAAGCTCTGCTTCCTCATAGGCATGTAACGTACGATGTGTTAGATAACCGATATCCTTGACAGCACTCGCTCGATACAACCCACCTCCAGCGAGATGATTGCAATCCCCCGTCGGGTATATTTTATGATGCCTTTGTTGACGAGACTTAAATTCATAGCTATTCGCTTCATCCATTTCAACCGTCCCAGCCACCGCGGCGTAAGTCGGTTCTTTTTCCAGAAAATTTATCGCCTCATCAATGAACCCGTCTTGCAAACACATATCGCCATCCAATAGCAGCAGATAATCACCGGTACTGTATAAGTAGCCAAGTTGAGGACCTACGCCGCAGCAACGATCCTTCTTATTCACTAACGTCACCACTTTAGCGCCATTTTCTAACGCGATTTTTTGCGTATCATCTTCGGATAAGCTGTCGGCAACAATGACATCATATTGGTAATGACTGAGATGACTTTGCACACTTTTAATCGTTGCAGCAATACCGTCTTGTTCATTGAGTGTTTTGATGATCACGGTAATTCTAGGTAAATGACTCATAACCTTGCTCCCGACTGAATAACAGACTTGCGTATCACGAGGCTTGCACCCAGTGATAAATAGAAAAGAAACTGCAACATAGGCACCAACATCAAGATTTGACTGTAAGGTAGGCTTAATAAGCCTGCAACGCTAAACGCAATAAACGCGGGTTGCCAAGAGAGCAGTTGAATATCTTGTGTCGATAGCTGCTCACGCTTGAGCACTTCCTTGGGCATCGATACCTTGAGCACCAGTAACATCGGACATAAAAATAGGATAAGTCCAACGACACCAAACTCCCACAACATCATGCTGAGCGACGTAGAATCGAGAAGCACGTTAAATATTTGGTTTAAGAAACCAGGCGCGACCGAGCTACCGTGGTTGGTGGCATTTAACCCATAGCCAAACCACACACTAGACCAACCATAAAGCTGATTATTATCCAACCAAAAGAACAACGTGGTCATGCGCCCTAATTCTCCCGTAGGTAAGATGTAATTTGAGTCATAGATATACTCTAAGGAGTCCCAAAACACCTGAAGAGCACCATGGTCAGGGGCAGTATTGAAGGTAGTCGCATACGAGGCGGCAAGCACCACGATGGCGAATAGAACCAATGCTGCCATCGCACAAACCATAAGAAATACTTTCTTTATATCCTGCTGCCTAACACCATAAACATAACTGGGGCATAGCCAAACAAAAACCAGCAGTACAGGGGCAAGCAAAATGACAAACTTAACTTCACCAAGCACACACAAAATGAACGCAGCAACAATATGCCCTATCATATTGAGTCGACTCACGACACCATGTCTAAATTCAGATAACTTAAGAAGCATTATCAGTAAACAGAATAGCCCTAGCGCTGCCGTGTTCCCCCCACCCATAGGATCACCGCCAAACGTCCCAACCACAGAGTCCCACTTTTCAAATGGACCTTTAAAAGCCACACGTTGCGGGACGACAACGAAAATCTGATACAAGATAACGGGGAATTGCAGATAGAAAATCCAATATAACGTCTGCACCACGCGGTAAAGCTGCGACTCTCGGATAAACCCCAACAGCAAACATAGAAAAATAAGCGACAACGCGAGTTCGTTCTTCCAACCGACAATGGTCACCGTCAGTCCGCTTTGCAAAAAGGTCGATACTAAGATCAACGTATAGGCCCCCACCAACAGCACAGAGAGTATGATTTCTATGTTATCGAACTTAACCGCCTCATAATTGGTTTGCATCAATCGCAATATCACCATCGCGAAGGCCGCAACAAACGGTAACCAAAGCACAGCCCCGATTCCGGTCAAATACTGCACTAACCCGCAAATAACCAACGTAACAAAGGCGTAAACCTGTAAAAAAAAGCCGTTATTAATCTTCAAGCCATCTCCATCGTGCGACGAAGTTGCACAGCCGTTTTGTTTACTTTGACATAGATAAACAGATATCGAATCGAAGAGAGTACTGAGAAAGCGATCACCGAATACGCATAGTCATGGATAAGAAATGGCAGTGCACCAAAAGCCAATAACACCACCACAAATTGCTCTAGCTGAATACGGAGAAAGTACCTAGGCGAACCATAAACCAATTCAAGTACGGTCAATGGGCAGACAGCTAATGCCATAAACAAATACGGCAACAGATAGCGAGACGTTGGCACTGAAGCGACCCATTCAGCATTAAAACCCAACTGCATCACTATCGGATAAAAAATAAAGACTCCTACTACGGCTACCGTTCCTAATACAAAGAGCAACCGGCGCACCTTTGAAAACTCGGCGTAATTGAACTGGCTGTGTCGAAAATCGACGGACCAACTGGAAAAAATAGAGTTTCTGACGGCATTGCCAACAATCACAATCGGCGCCAAGCAAAAGCGGCTTACTACCGCGTAATAACCAGCGACAACCGGACTGAACCAAACGTTAATGAGAATAACCGGTAAATTATTCGTCACCATAGCCAAAACCTCCGCGCTGCCAACTTTAACAATATGATGCTTGTGTTTACGGAAGAACGGAGACACAGGTGAAAACGAGAATAATTTCATATTCATCAGGCTTTTTGGTAGCGAGTAACCAATACATAGCAGCATGTACACCAACAATGATGCACCCCAAGCCCAATAGAATGTGCTCAAGTCTCCACTGATAGAAATCAGTAACAATACCAACATCGAAATGGATGTTCTTTGTAACGCAAGCAAGGTCATCTTCTGGTCTCTAAGTAATAAATTCTCAGAGATCAAAACCCATGCATGCGCCAAGGTTAAAATTAGAATTTGAAGAATAGGACGATCAAAAAACCATGCGATGCTCGCCGAATAAACCAGCGATGCACAAACACTAAACCAAAAACAAAAAGAGAGATTTTGCCCTAGCTCATTGAACGGTTGTTTTGGTAAGAGTAGTTGTGAAGCAAAGGTACAAACTTGTGCACCTATTAAGGCAATACTATACGTTAACGCGTACGACCCAACTTCCGACATCCCGTACCAATGCGAAATCAACCATATCGATCCAGCCCCAATTAGCTGAGACAATATCGATGATGTCGCAATAGTAGAAATGCTCTTAAGCAAACTCACTAAGACGCCTCGTCGAGCTTGAGTATATCCATGCTACCCTGAGCAATAAAACGCAGAGATTCTTCACCAACAATCCGGTCGTCACTCACTTGATTAAGCACGCCAAAAGCAGGCTCATTCAACAACGGTGATAATTTATTCAACTGTTGCTTTATTTCACTCGCCGTATGTTTCTCAGATTTAACCACGACAATCAAGCTATCCAAAAAGCGCAATAAGAGCTGTGTATCCTTACTATCATTCAGCGCTGGAAGCTTAATAATGACAGTATCGAAACGCTGACGAAGTGCCCTCAATGCAGACTCACACTCTGGACGAGAAAAAAACGTTAATGGCGATTCAGCCAGAATGCCCGGAGCAAGATAAGACAGTCCCGATGATAGAGGCTGAATGATTTGATCAATATCGAGTGATGATGGGACGTGTGATAATGAAGCACTGTTTTCAGTTCCGGTTTGTATCGAACCCAATTGATTCAACACGAGTTGACTGAATCCAGCCACTTCCTCTTGGTCGGCTGACTTAATGGTATCGCTGTCCGCAATAATATCTCTCGTGAACTCACCGTCTCCTCGATAATCCAAATCGAGTAATAGGGTTGATTTCACTTCACTTACTGCCGCAGCCAATAACAATGCCGTTGTTGTTGCCCCTTCTTTTCGGTATGATGATACAACACCTACGCATTGGCTTTTAGGGCGAGCTAACGATAGAGCAGTATAGGCCCCATTGCCGATCTCGTTCGCATATTGGTTAGAGAAAATTTGTTTACCTAATGCCCATGTCGACATCGGCTCACCAGTAAATACGGGCATATCCGTGAGTGGAATCAACCCAAATTTTTCTTCCAACTGTGCAAGTGTTGCTATTGTTTGCTTGGTGGCAGCCCGAATAATGATAATCAAAGCGCCGATTATCATTGTCATTATACTGACCATCACAACTAACAACGGCTTATTCGGTTTCGCAGGACGATCACTGACCACTGCCGGATCATAAATACGTGCGTCTTGCTCCCTATACGTAGTATTAAGAGCATGTTCGGTAGTGCGCAAATAAAGCTGCTCATACAGGGATTGCTTTTGAGTAAGATCGGCCATCAAACCGTCATAATGCTCGCGCTTACTGGCTAGTGCAGAGAAATCCTTTTTATGCAAAGCTAAAAGCGATTTATAGCGATTTTCTTTGATAAGATCGGCTTGATATTTTTGTTGAAGCCCTTGGCTCAATTCATTAAGCAACTGTGCCGTTTGCTTCTGAATCACCTTTATTTCAGCATTAGCTTCAATCACTTTAATATGTTTCGGGCCATATCGTCGAGTCAGCTCGGATAGTTTTCTTGTTGCTTGTATAAGCGCAATTCTCAGATCTTGTAGCTGAGGGTGAGAAGAAAAATCGGGCATCGAGGAAAGATCAGTATTATGATCTTTCATATATTTATTCACTAATTCATAATTGGCTTGTGAGGCTAAACGTCGCTCTTTTGCATCCGCCAATTTATTCGTAATAATAACGAGCTCTTCTGTTTGAAAGCCATCAACACCACGAAAAGTCAGCAACCCTTCTCTTTGCAAAAATGCATCTATCTCTTGCTTTTGCTGACGAATTTGCTTCTTGAGTACATCAAGCTGTTGCTGATTCCATAGTTTAGCTTGTTGTGTCCTTGCTATTTTTTGCTCCACCGTATAATCAATAAAGGCTTTTGCCACCCCATTGGCTATCATTGATGCCTGTTGTGGGCTGGCAGATTCATAAGAGACATAAACCAATTGAGTTAAGCGCACTAAAGTAAAGGTTAAATGCCGTTGCAGCTCTTTCACTGCATGATTAATGCGTAACTCTCTAGATAATGTCCAATCTCCATTATCGGCGAGCATTGCTCCATTAAATTGTTCATTTTTTTGCAACGCCATCGCCTCGACGGCTTTGACTAACACCACTCTGGATTGCATAAGGCTAAATTGAGTTTCGTAGTACTGTGAACGAGCAGAATCATAATTTTCTATCGGATCTATGGGTGACACATTGTCTGATTGCGCTTTTATCAATACCGTCGCCGTCGAAACGTATTTATCCGTCATTGACCAAATCACCGGTAAACTGAGTCCTGTAACAACAGCAGTAACCAGTAACAGTTTAAGTCCATGATTTTTCAAGGCGGTCAAAAGCGGCGTAAAATTAACGTTGCTTTCCAGAGATTTACCATGTTTTATCATTAATTTCTCACCTTAGAAAAAACTCTTCTCGACAATAACAACATCGCCCGGATAGACAGGATCTGTCATTTCGACATTCTTTATCATCTCTTTTTGCCCTGATGGCCGAATGTTAATATCACTTTCATCAGCCCGGTCAGTGAAACCACCAGCCATGGCAATCGCTTGTTCAACCGTCAGTTGTGGCTCATATTCATAGCCATTAGGGTTCTCAACTTCCCCGAGAAGGTAAAATTTACGGAACTCTTCCATAGTAACACTCACCATTGGCGATAAAACAAACCCGTCTTTTAAACGAGTTTCAATATCTTGCTCAATCGCATCGGTTGTTTGTCCAGAGAGCTGTACGAGGCCGATAAAAGGGAAATTAATAACACCGCGCTTACTTATTTTTAGAGACATCGACATATCTTCTTCTCCATACACCCAGATTCGTATCATATCCCCTGGTCGTAAAAAATACTTTCGTGTCTCATTATCAATGGACGGGTGGCCGTTAGTAGACACCACGGGAGCTGCACTTTGCACTTCTTTTTCAGGTGCCGCCGTGGTATCGGTTTCGGCGAAACTGATACTGCTAATCAATACACAGCAAGCCAGTAACAGTAGCTTTATTATATTCATATCTAAATCTGTACCTTTAGTGTCAGTCCAATTGTACTTTTGTCATAGCCAAGGTGGCGCTTTACTGAGCGTTTGGAGCTATCGTTAATAAAAAATTTCACGTCATCGGAATTAGAACGTTTGCGGGCAAATTGGTAGTTCAACTCGAGCCGAATTGATGGCCGAAAATCATACCCCAAGGTAGCCGATGCAACATCTAAATCATCCTTTCTATCGTTCTGTTGTATCCGATAATCATCGACTTCTCTTCCATAATCAAGCTTGGTGCTAAACCGCTCAACCCACCAATGGTGTTTCCACGACACACCCACTTTAGTGTGCAGAATATAACCGCCTTCTTCGGTAGGATCCTTAACTCTTCGCCAACCATAAAGCGACCATTCTGAATGTTTGACAGGTTGCCAGTTCATATTGGCGTCCCAATTTAGACCGCTGAAAGATTGTGCTTGGCTGTTATTCGTAAAGCGTTTATACAACCACGCTACATCGGCCTCTAAGGTCAATTTTCCCGTTCGATGAGACTTGAATCCGACGAGAGCATAATTTTCTGCAGAGTCCTTAGCCGGATTCGTTTCGTATTTTCGTAAATTGCTAATGAGACTATATCGGAATCGTGTACGCGATGAGTACTGATCAAACAGCTCGGCTGTGAGGGTATTTTCTTGCCACTCCTGCTCCTTGACATAATGATAAAAATCACTATCCGCACCTTGTATTTCGTCCAACTTGTCATAGGTGATATCTTTAATTTGCCAGGCAAAGTCTAACTTCCCTCGCCCCTCTGGCGCCCCATAGCTGTATCGTAGTTCGCTATTGAAAAACTTATTCTGTAACGGTGTTTTCACACCAAAAGCATTAAACTGAGTGGGGTTGAAACCTTCCGTTAGCTCTGTGCCTCTTTCTTCATGCCCCCAATCTTGCTGAATAAACCAATTCAGACTGTGCTTAAGCCCAAACCTCAACGAAGATTGAAACATTAAAAAGTGGTCGGTGTAATCATCATCGCTTGCATTGTCGTAACGTGAATACTCACCAGAGTACACCAACAGGTATCGATCCTGCCCACGCTCACCGACTGCACGCAAATATGGCGTTAACGTGGTATATGCGGAATCCATCTCGTTCATAGGGTTAACTTGATAGGTCACATTTGAATCCTGACCATACTCAACGCCGACCCGTGACTGGACATCAATACCGGCGACAGTGATATGTGACTTAGGCGTAAGTTCAGCCTGACAAGTGTAGCTAACCAAACCCAGCAAAACCACAGCGCTGATGCTGGCTAGGCTAGTATGCCTTTTCACTAACAAACCCTTTAAATATTGTTAGAAACACGATTTTAATGTCCAACCAAAGTGACCAACCCTGTAAATAAGCAATGTCATATTCAACCCGCTTACTCATTTTATCGACAGTTTCTGTCTCTCCACGGTAGCCATTAATTTGCGCCCAGCCAGTAATACCTGGCTTTATTTTATGTCTAACCATGTAGTTAGAGACGATCTTTCGATACTGCTCATTATGTGCAACGGCATGGGGTCTAGGGCCAACGATAGACATGGAACCTTGCAACACATTGAAAAATTGTGGCAGTTCATCTAATGATGTACGACGAATAAAAGCACCAAATTTGGTGACTCTTGGGTCCGATTGTGTTGCCTGTTTAAAATCTTCGCCATTCTCCATCACATTCATCGAGCGAAATTTCCATACCTTGATCTGTTTACCCCCCAACCCATAGCGATACTGTTTAAATAAGATCGGTCCTTTAGAGCTGAGTTTGACTCCGATCGCCACCGCAACCAGAACAGGGGTAATAAAGAGTAAAATGAGACTCGCTAAGACAATATCTTCGATACGCTTAATTATCCCGCCGATTCCATCAAATGGCGTACCGAAAATACTTAACGCTTGTACATTACCAACCGCCTTAAATTGGGAGGCCGAAAGGTTATAGCTGTATAGATCTGGAACCATAAAAGTATCGACTGTTGTGTCAGATAATCGTGTTAAACAGTGAATTATTCGCTCTTTTGCCACCATAGGTAACGCAATATAAACTTCATCAATTTGGTTGCTTTGTGCCTTTTCAATCAGCAGATCAACGTTACCGGCGTAACGAGATTTGATCATGTAGCCAAATCGCTCTTCGTTTCGATCATCATACAATTCAATTTCTATGTCCTGTCGCCGATAGAAAATCTGTAACTGCTTTTCCAAAGCGATCGCCGCTGGTGACAACCCAACAATTGCGATTCGCTTTACCTTTTTGTATTTTGTAAAGCACTGTCGATAGATCGAAAAGGCTATCACTCGAATTAAAATGGTGGATAACATCGCGCAGGTAAACCAAAAATAATAGAAGCCACCCCGAAAATGGCTTATTTGACTCCCGGCTAACCCCCCTATGTTATATTTAACAACTTCCATCGCAATTAGAGTAAGGGAAGCTGTCGCGATAATTCGAACAATAGAAGAGTCAAGACGCCGACGAATGTGAACTCGGTATAAATGGCAATACTCACCAAACAGTAAAAAGAATACCGCGACAAAAAACGCTTCTGCAACATCAATTGCGGTCTCATCAGCAAATACCGTATTGATAATAATGACCAAAGACAGATTTATTAGAAGAAAATCCATCGTTTTAAATAATGGTGCATAGCCGTCTTCTGCAATTTTCAGGGCTTGTTTTGTATTCATAAACGAAAAATACACCTCGATACATGTCGTTAACTTTATTAATTAAAATGAAAACATTTTGACCATTTTACATTCTGTAGATAGAGAAGTCCAAATGTTGTTCAGCAGGAAAGCGCATGAATACTTTATGAACATAGGTTCACCTTCCATTGAAGACAATATTTTCTTTAAATGTTTTTCCTATTTAGATCTTACACTTAACGTTTTTTTACTTACCGACGACAGTTGAAGTGCAAAAAATAACGAAGCTCATTCAACGTACCTCATGTTGTTAAGGACTCTTAAAAGGAAAATTGCACCCCTAATTCATAACCGACTTCCGCCTGATCTCGTTCTGCATACTCTAAATTAGCGACCAATCCAAATACAGAGCCAAACTGAAAAACATTTTTCAGCTTCACCTCGTCTCTTGCTATATCTAAAAAATCGTGTTGATAAGAGACTCCCATCAACCAATGATTCGCAATTTGTTTCCTAACCATTACCTGACAGTACGTCCCTCGTTCTGAATATGAAGCACTATAATCACTATCAGCACGATAGTTTATTGCACCGCAAGATAAAGAACTTGCCATTGCGTCGCCCAATCGACCAATAATGCCCCCACCCGCTTGCCAACTATCAACCTCAGAACTAAACCGAGTTAAAAAATCAGTCTTTCCTTCGATATATACATAATCAGCGACTTGAGCGCTAACATCCAAGTACAGCCCTCCCATTGCCTTTTTATCTTTATTGTTATATTCATCATCGAGATAAGCTTTCAAAGATCCAGACTTAAAACTAGCACCTTTATAACCAAACCCTATGTGAGAGAAGTTATTAACGACATCACTTGAGGCAAAACTATAACTCGATACAAAGAGCGCAATAGGAATTAATATATTTATCATTCGACATTTCATAAAATTAAAGTCTAGGTTAGGTTTAAGATTGCTATATGCTAC
>NZ_JAKJSY010000132.1:0-5572 GCF_050337445.1 Vibrio minamisatsumaniensis
GTCGCGGCATGCTTAGTTGGTAAAAATGAATCAGTATCATGGATGGCAAAGACTTGAGCCCAATACCGTATCTGTCTTGAAGAAATTGAATATTGTTTTGCTAAGTAGAGAGATGACGTGCCATCTAAGTATTGCTTAGCAATGATACATTTTAGCTCTCGGCTATATTTGGACATAAAAAGACCCCCAATAATTGGTGTCCAACTATTGGGGGTCAGTTCACATTGTGCTGGCTTTGTAATTCTTGTGCTTTGCTATTTGTTAGCGCGCATCTACTGTGGCGTTATACCAACTTCATCTCTTGGATGATATCAGAAGCAATTTCTGGCTTCGTACTGGTTGGTTTCTCGTGTAGGTCGGATTTTAATTGTCCCTTGCGGTTACTTAGGCCAGCTTCCAGTTTCTTAAGTGCTGCAGCGATAGCGGGGTACATTACATCATCCGTAGATTTTGCGTTTACTCTTACACCTTCGTAGTTGGTGAATACTTCAATCTGATGTTGACCGTGTTCTTTGGTTATGATGATGTCGCAGCTGATCAGTGATGGGAAATGGTTAGATATCTTCTCGAATTTACCTTCGATGTCTTTGCGTGACTCGTCGTTAATTGATACATGATGTGTTTGAATATTTATTTTCATAAATCATACCTTTCCAATGACTGTGTCATTTAAAAGTAGCAAACATCAGATAGATTAACCAATAGTGGAAGTTCACATGTGTGATTGACTTCAGTGTTATCAAATAATCTATTGGTTGTCCCTTGAAAGTCTGAACAACCGATCACATATTATGTTTCGTGTTTTCAATCTCTGTTTAAAAATCCTCCATTCTTACAGTTGTGTTCTAATCTCCCTGTATATACGGTTTTTATTGCCCTAACTTTTTGGCTCTAATAAAGCGTCAGTGTATAGTCCTATTCTCGTTAAAAATCCATAAAGCCTTTTTAGCTAGCATAGAGAAGCGTAATTCATTTATTGAGATTTATATTAGTACGGGATACTCTAATTACTACATTAAACTTGGACTCTTTATTATGAAAATGTCTTTTAAATTAGCTGCAATCGTAGCCTCTCTCTCTTTATCTTTCACTTTTAATGCCTTTGCTGCACCTGTTGAATTTCAGAAAATTCCAGAGATCATGAAGAAATTTGAAACCGCAGATCTTTATGTTAAGAAGTCGGTTACCCTCGGTCGTTTGCCAGCAGCGTCTGAAATTGGTGCTGATTTCCCAACTTATGTCGCAGACGGAAAGGGTGGGTATAGCCTCGAGACGAGCAATGTCATGACCGATGGCGTTGTCATCGCGAGCATGCCGAATCCGATTGTGGATGACGTTTTTAATCAATGGTTGGTACCTAAAGAGACGTGGATCAGCAGCTATGGCTCACTGCCAACATCAACCACAGAATTTAAGCCGTTTAAGCGTATCAAAACAATTAAAGCGATTAAGATCGATGCTGACATGCTGACATGCTGACATGCTGACATGCTGACATGCTGACATGCTGAAGTTGCTAGGAAGTGAAGATGGAAGTTCTGCAATGATTAAAGTGAGCTGGGACGAGAAGGGCATGAGAGTGTATAAAGATGGCTTTTTAGCGGATTATGAGTACGGCATTGCCCCTCAAGAAATGCAAGAAAACTATGAGTTAGCGCCTAAGTAGCGATCTATTGCTTAACGTACTTATCTATTGCTGAAAGTACCTACCGATAGCTTTAAAAAAGCGCGCTGTTTTTGCAGCGCGCTTTTTTTATTGGTAAAGAGCGAGTGATCAATCATGAATAATAAGCTGTGAAAAGGGTAACGAGGGTAGCCTTCTGGTCGATTAATTCTGTCTTATTGACGGTTAGGATTTACTAAATTCGTAACAAGAAGGGACCACGATGACGCCTTGTTTCGATATGTGGAAGCGTTTGGCGTCAGCAAGGCTATCGAGGCCTATTTGGGTCCCAGCAGGCACCTTAACGTTCTTATCTATGATGCAATTTTGAATATGGCAGTTTTGCCCAATCTCAACATCTTCGAACAAAATGCTATCAATCACAATCGCGGCATTATTGACTTTTACCTTAGGAAAAAAAATAGAGTTTTGTGCCGAACCGCCTTCAATCACGACGCCATTGGCGATCATTGAGTTGATGAATATCCCTTGGTTTCCTTCTACCGAAGCGATGGTACGCGCGGGAGGCAGTTGTGGATCGTAGGTACGAATCGCCCAGTCAGGCTGGTATAAGTCAATTGGTGATGTTGGGTGCAATAAGTCCATGTTGGATTGGTAATAGGAGTCGATGGTACCCACATCTCTCCAATAGGCGTCTTGTGTTACTCGACCTTCTTCGTCGCCAAACTTGTAAGCGTAAACTCGGTTGTTGCTGACCAATTTAGGAATAATATCTTTGCCAAAGTCATGACTTGAAGTTGGGTCTTCCGCATCATCTAATAGTGCTTGGGTTAGTATCGCTTTATCAAAGATATAAATCCCCATTGAAGCCATGCTTCGGGTCGGTCTACCGGGTACACAAGCGGGATAACGCGGTTTCTCGGTAAAGTTATTGATATGAAGAGATTCGTCTATCTCCATCACCCCAAACTCTTTGGCTTCGTCAATCGAAACCTCCATGCACGCCACGGTTAAGTCGGATTCATTCTGCTTATGTTGTTTGAGCATTGGTGCGTAATCCATACGATAGATATGGTCGCCAGATAACACCACCACATGCTTGGCTTCACTGCGAGAAAGTAGATATAAGTTTTGGTAAATTGCATCGGCAGTCCCGCTATACCAACTATCACCGGTTCGCATTTGTGGTGGAACATTGGTGATGTATTCGCCGAGCTCGGGGTTAAGCACCGACCAACCATCTCTCAAATGTTTTTGCAAAGAGTGAGATTTGTACTGAGTTAGCACCAAAATTTGGCGTAGCCCAGAGTGTAAGCAGTTTGCGAGCGTGAAATCGATGATTCGATATTTGCCACCAAAGGGTACCGCAGGTTTTGCGCGGTTATCGGTGAGGGGAGAAAGCCGAGAGCCAACACCGCCGGCCAGAACGATCGTTAGAGTGTCTTGCATAGTCAGAACCTCAATGTATTTATGATTATGAACATAGACTTGCAAGCCCTAAGCCAAATGTAACTCATTGAATATTATACGAGACGCGATTGATTATTGTAGGGCTGCACCAAATAGATGCGTGCGAGATGTTGGCTTGCTCTATTTTGATCCAAATCGCCCAAAACCAAAGCGCCACGACTGAATAAGTAGTGGCGCTTTCTATTTATGCATCAAAAATATACGGGTGATAATTCGTTGCTATGGCTGTTGTTTCGTTGGTGCTAGTGCAATCTCACGGATACATACGTTCTGTGGTTGTTGGTAAGCGAATGATACCGCGCGAGCAATATCGTCAGCTGCCAATACGCCGCCCATGTCTTCTTTCCAAGAATCGTAACCGTCTTTGATCTCTTGAGAGGTCGTGTGAG
Organism: Vibrio minamisatsumaniensis; assembly: GCF_050337445.1. Lineage (NCBI taxonomy): Bacteria > Pseudomonadati > Pseudomonadota > Gammaproteobacteria > Vibrionales > Vibrionaceae > Vibrio > Vibrio minamisatsumaniensis. Next base: position 3,484 of record NZ_JAKJSY010000132.1, read on the forward strand.
ACAGAAGCTCAGTTTCTACAGCCCCCGGTGCGATAGTGGTAACACGAACGTTTGAAGCCGCCACTTCTTCACGAACGTTTTCAGAAATCGCGTGAACCGCGAATTTAGTACCACAGTAAGCTGCGTGGCTTGGGAATGTTTTCTTACCTGCGATAGAGCTGATGTTGATGATAGTACCTGTGTTGCGTTCCATCATCGGAGCAAGTACAGACTGCATGCCGTTTAGAAGACCAATCACATTCACATCGAACATTGTTTTCCACTCTTGTGCGTCTTGAGTATCGATTTGACCAAGAAGCATTGCGCCCGCGTTGTTGATAAGCGCATCGACAGGGCCAAACTTCTCTTCACCTTGTGCGATGGCTGCATCAAAAGACGCTTTGTCTGTTACGTCTACTTTTACTGATAGAGAGTTCGGTAGGTTCAGCGCTTCAAGGCGGTCAATACGACGAGCTAAAAGTAGCAGAGGGTGGCCTTCATCACTTAGACGACGAGCGATTGCTTCACCAATACCAGAGCTTGCACCTGTAATTACGATTAGTTTTTTCATTTTATTTCCTTTGTACTTTTATTGCGTCGGTTGGCTACGACGTATTGTTTAAGTGCATGCGAATCAAGTGCTTGTTGCCTTGCTTCGTTGCGATGGAGGTATAGTAAGGAAAATAGCATTGTTGATATATAGCACTTTACTTGAAACACTTTTGCTGTGGTGCAACAATAAAAGCGTCTATCTCATAACTTCATTCGTAAGCTGGCGACTATGCTCAACCAAATTAACCTGTCTGATATTCGTTCTTTCGTGCTGATTGCGCGTTTAGGTAATTTCACCAAAGCGGCGGAGGAGTTGGATGTGTCGCGGTCCCACGTATCACGCCAAGTGAGTAGCCTCGAGAAGCAGATGGGCGTGACTCTGTTTATCCGCACCACTCGAACCTTGAGGCTGACGCACGCAGGGCAAGATCTGTACGCGAGATGTGAGCAAGCCCTCGATAATATCGACCAAGCGCTGATTGCTGCTGTCGATGATGTCGAAGAGGTGCGCGGTGACATAAAAGTAAACTGTGTCGGCGGTTATCTGGGCGAGGTGATCATTGCGGATCTAGTGAATGAGTTTATGCAGCTCTACCCAGACATCAGCATCAGCCTTGATTTCAGTAGTCACCGAGTCGACTTGATTGAAGACGCGTTTGATATCGCTTTTCGTATGGGAAGTCTTGACGATGCGGGCTTTATCGCGAGAAAGTTATTGGATATCGAAATGGGAACACTCGCGAGCCCAGAGTATTTCACTCGTAAAGGAAAGCCTAGTCACCCCAAAGACCTCATCCACCATGATTGCTTAACGGGGTCAGTGCGGAAGTGGAGTTTTCAAGCTTTGGACGATACCAAGAAAGCGGTCGATGTGCATGTGACGGGCAGATTGCAATGTAAGAATGGCCGAGTATTGGTGCAGGGCGCGAAGTCGGGCAACGGAATTATTCGTGTACCAACCATCTATTGCTTGCAAGAGCTCAACGAAGGGCAATTGGAGCAGGTGTTTGATGAGTGGGTAGTGCCGAAAGTGGATTTTTCAGCGATCTATCATCGAGACCGCTATCAACCGAGCCGAATTCGAACCTTCATTGATTTTGTCAAAGGCCGTTTTGAGCAAATGCCAGTCAGCTAAATAGTGGGTGCTGTCCATTGTTTGCAATAGAGCGGATTTGCTTGGGCTTACATCTCGTCGATTTCGTTTTGTAGGTTTTCCAACTGCTCTAGAATCAACAAGAACTTCTCGCCGAACGGCGTCACTTGAAGGTAAGGGATCTCAATGTTTCCTTACCTGAACAGTAGCGGCTTAATTCACGTCAGAATGAGTGCCTGACTGACCTAACTCCTGCTCTACAATCTAAACACGGGTGTTTAATGACCACTTTCTCGCTGTTTTCGCCATTTCAGACGCACTCATCCTACGAAAGAACTAAATTGACCTGATTTGGGATTGAACCAGAGCATGATGAACCAGCTCTGACAGCGGCTCTCCTGCTCTAAAACGAAGAAACGTCATATGGTTCCCACAAAGAATGCACTCAAATGGGTCAACCTTCAC
>NZ_JAKJSY010000133.1:0-5538 GCF_050337445.1 Vibrio minamisatsumaniensis
ATCAATTACTGTCTGTAGGGGTAATATAATCCTGTTTTTTATCGAATGAGGTTCTTTATTAAGCAAACGATACCGTATCTACTCGTCAGAAACGAGATGTTCTCATTGATACCATAGCGTGATTTTACTTTGTCTGCTCAACCGTATTGCCCTCATTGAACCTTTCGACTTTGACGAAACAAATAAGGCAGACCATATGGCCTGCCCTTATACTCTTTCGTTTTATCTCGTGATTAGTCTTTCGACATGCAGTTTAGATTCAATAGCATCAGTTCACGCAGTGCTACTGAAAACTTAGCAAACTCATGAACCGCCCCCACTTTGAATTCGTTTAGGATGCTTTCCCAACGATGTAGAGAAACCGAGTTACTTTCCATCCAGTCATCAAGCGCTTTAATCACATCAATGTCTGAAGCACAACCACAGTTAAGGACTTGGCCCGTAAGTTGGCGTTGCTGCCAATCCAGATCTTCTCTAAATGCTGCACGCGCCAGTGCTTGCCAGTTGTTATCGACGGCTTGACCATTAATTTGTTTTAAGAACCAATGGAGAGATAAACGGTCACCAAGGTTGAAGTAAAGCTTAGACGCTTGTTGGACTGTTTTACCCGTTTCACGAGCCACTGTGGATATATCCAGTGCTGAGTACAAACTCGATAAACGTGCCACTGAATTTGCCAGTTCAGCGTTGACACCTTGATCAATCCATAATTGCGCCATTGCTTTGTGCTCTTCCACTTCAGAAGCCACTAGGTTTTCATCCAGCTTGTCAGTAATCGCAACGACATCACCTTGATAACGCTCAATCAATGCATTCACTGACTGTTTACCCGTGCGGTTTCTTAGCAACCAGCGTGACAGGCGACGAAGGGTACGTCGAACATGGTAAAGCAATTCGTATTGAGCTTCAGAACTAGAAATGTTGTCCAATTCTCGAATGCTCTTGATCACCTTACCCAGCCCATAAATTTCACGTGATGCCGCATAAGCATTCGCAATATCAACAATATTTGCACCGGTCTCCTCTTGCAAGCGAGTCACGAAGTTACAACCCATCTCGTTAACCATTTGGTTAGCAAGCGCTGTCGCAATGATCTCAGCTCGTAGTGGATGGTTATCCATGTGCTGAGAGTAGTTACGGCGTAACTCTGTCGGGAAATATTGCATCAATTGTTGAGCATGAAACTCATCATTTGTAATATCATCGTGAACGAGATCTTCCTTGAGCACCATTTTTCCATAAGCAATAAGTACCGAAAGCTCTGGTCTTGTAAGTGCTTGACCTTGCTTCTCGCGCTCTAGCAACGTTTCATCATCAGGGATGTATTCTAAACCACGGTCTAAATACCCCGCTTTCTCCATTGTGTGAATAAAGCGGATCTGTTCTTTCACTAAGTCAACGCCTTGATGCTCAGTAACCGAAATAGATTCAGCTTGGCAGTAAGCGTCGTCTAGTACGATTTCGCCCACTTCGTCTTCCATGGATTCTAAAACTTGATTGCGTTGCTTAATAGTCAGGTCACCGTTAGACACCAAGCCATTCAAGAAGATCTTAATGTTGACTTCGTTGTCCGAGCAATCGACACCACCAACGTTATCCACAAAGTCAGTATTCACTCGGCCGCCCGTTAGCGCGTATTCAATACGACCCAATTGAGTCATTCCCAAGTTACCGCCTTCGCCAACAACCTTAGCTTTCAGGTCTCGACCATCAATACGAAGCACGTCATTTGCACGGTCACCCACATCAGTATGAGTCTCGCTAGAAGACTTAACATAAGTACCAATGCCGCCGTTCCAAAGGAGATCAACCGCCATAGACAAGATCGCTTTGATCAAATCGTTTGGCGCCATTGATGCTTTCTTGGTACCGAGCATTTTCTGAATTTCAGGGGTTAGAGGGATAGACTTCGCTCGGCGAGAGAAAACACCACCACCTTGAGAAATCAGGTCTTTATTGTAATCTTCCCAGCTTGAGCGAGGCAGATTAAACAGACGCTCACGCTCTACCCAACTAGATGCCGATTCTGGGTTTGGGTCAATGAAGATATGCATGTGGTTAAACGCCGCTTGTAAGCGAATGTGCTTAGATAGCAACATACCGTTACCAAATACGTCGCCTGCCATATCACCCACACCAATGACGGTGAAATCTGTACTTTGACAGTTGATGCCCATTTCGCGGAAGTGACGTTTAACGGATTCCCAACCCCCTTTCGCTGTGATCCCCATCGCTTTGTGGTCGTAACCATTTGAGCCACCAGAAGCAAACGCATCACCTAGCCAGAAGTTGTACTCTTCCGCTACTGAGTTCGCTAAATCTGAGAATGTAGCAGTGCCTTTATCCGCTGCTACAACCAAATACGGGTCATCTTCATCGTGACGAACAACACTCTTAGGTGGGATAACCTCACCTTCAATGATGTTATCTGAAACGTCGAGTAATGCACGGATGAAGCGCTTGTAACAACGTTGACCTTCAGCAAAGATCTCGTCTCGGCCAGACATAGTGTGTTGACGCTTACAAACGAAACCACCTTTAGCACCAACCGGAACGATAACGGTGTTTTTAACTTGTTGCGCTTTCACTAGGCCTAGAATTTCAGTACGGAAGTCTTCTTGACGATCTGACCAACGTAAACCACCACGTGCGACTTTGCCGCCACGTAGATGCACCCCTTCAATGTCCGGTGCGTAAACGAAGATCTCAAACGCAGGAACCGGTGCTGGGATGTCTGGAATTTCACTTGGTCTCATTTTCAGGGCCAGCCAAGGTTTAGACTGTTTGTGCTCATCTACTTGGTAGTAGTTAGTACGAAGCGTAGCAGTGATCATTTCCATATAGCGACGAATGATACGATCATCATCCAAGCTTTCGACATGATCCAGTTGTTCAGTGATCTTCTTGATAAGATCTTGCTGGCCTTTCGCGCTGCCCTTCAGTTTTGGGTCAAAACGCTTGCCAAACAAGCTCACTAACTCTTTTGCGAGATCGGGGTAATGAGATAACGTATCTTCAATGTATTGTTGACTGAATGGGAAACCTACTTGGCGCATGTACCGAGCATAGGCGCGTAAAATTGAGATTTCACGGCCAGAAAGCCCAGCGCCAAGTACTAAGCGGTTAAAGCCATCGCTGTCTAACTCGCCCTCCCAAATTGCCGCAAAGGCTTGCTGAAAAAGATCGCGTGCTTCACGAAGATCAATCGTCTTATCGCTCTTATGCAGCATAGAGAAATCAAGGATCCAATATGTCACACCGTTGGTTTTACGCACTTCATAAGGAGATTCACCAATAACACGCAGGCCAAAGTTTTCAAGCATTGGCATCACCTCAGAAAGGTGAATAGGCTCATCACTGTGGTAGAACAACTTCAAACGAACAGCTTTTGAATCTACCGCCTCTTCTTGAGGGCGGTAAAACAGCATGTCGAGTTTATTGTCTTCACTGAGCGCTTCTAAACGTTCGATATCAGCAACAGCTGAGCCCGGCATCATGTCTTCTTTGTACGAACGTGGGAATGCCCGCATGTACTCTTTCGACAATGGCAGACCGTTACTTTCACCAAAGTTTGCAATGATCGATTCAGACAGGCGGTCATCCCACGTAGACGATACTTCCATTAAATTCTGCTCTATTGTTTTCACGTCCACATCCATGTTGTTGTTTTCAACGCGAACAATATAGTGCGTTCTCGCCAATGGGCTTTCAGAGAAGTAGGTTGTGAATTCGACTTCTTCTTTGCAACCAAAGTACTGCTTCAAAATGCGTTGGGTGTCGCGACGAAGCTCAGTGTTGTAACGATCTTTTGTCACGTAAACCATGCAACTGAAAAAACGGCCAAACGGGTCTTTACGAACAAACAAGCGCAGAAGGTCACGATCTTGCATTTGTACTACGCCAGTCCCCACTTCAAGCAGCTCTTCTTCTCTCGCTTGAAGCAATTCATCACGCGGGTAGTTTTCAAGAATGTTGTGCAAGGCTTTGTAAGAGTATGAACCCTTACGATAACCACTTGCATCTAGGATACGTTGTACTTTTTCTCGAACCAGTGGAATGGTTTCAACGGTGTGGTTATAAACAGCAGATGTGTAAAGGCCAGTAAATCGATGTTCACCGATCACTTTTCCGTTCTTATCGAATTTCTTAATGCCGATGTAGTCATTGTAAGCCGGACGGTGAATGCGTGACGCTGTGTTACCCTTGGTTACGATCAGTACATAAGGCTTTTTCGCTTCAAGACGTGCCGAATCAGAAAATTCAGACAGCTTAACGTTTCTCACACGATCTGAATTCGAGAACAAACCAAGACCTTTATCTTTGGTCGGTTGCAGTTCGGTATCCCCATTAACAGAAACAAGGTCATACTCCTTGTAGCCCATAAACGTAAAGTTGTGCTCACCTAACCAACGAAGGAACGCCAGCGTTTCATCAAAACGCTGTGCATCTACTGGGATGCTCTCTTTTTGCTGCTCAACTTGATCGGTCACTTCTGTGAGTTTTTCTACCATTTTCAACCAATCGTTCACCACTAAACGGGTGTCGGTAAAAATATCGAGAAGTTCTGTTTTAAGCGCTGCCATCTCTGGTTTACTGCTCAGGCGGTCAACTTCAATATGGAACAATGATTGGAACACGCCGTCATTATTACTCACACCAACCACTCTGCCCGAATCGGAACGCGAAATCTGGGTTGGGTTATGAAGCATAAGATGAGAAGAGAGATCGAGGCGAGTTAATGCCATTTTCACAGAGTCAACAAGAAACGGACTATCGGGAACCACTATCTCAACGATAGTATGAGTAGATTGCCAACCTTGGCGACTGACTGTCGGGTTAAAAACGCGGACCGAGATTTCGTCAGGTTTCTTTTCATTGATGTGGTGCCATAAGCTTACTACAGCACCATATAAATCGGATTCGTTTCTCTGAGTCAGGTCGTCATGAGAAACGTTACTAAACAGGTGTTGGGCAAGTTGAGTTACGAGAGGTCGATGAGCAAGGTCAAGTTTGTCTTGAATCAGTTTGTACACTTTTTCAAGCAAAACTGGAACCACAGTTTCACGTGCGGTCATAGTCACACTCCACAATTAGAATTATATTTTTTTAGAGGATTACTTAAGCGGGTGTTTGAATTGAGTCGTTGCGCTCTTTTCTACTAACGAGTTAAGCAAAGGTAATGCATTCATTTATTGTAAAAGCATTATTGATAAATCGTTAATTGTTTTAATGGCGAGAGGAGATGAAATGTTTGATTATGTGATTAAGATTCCTTTTAACCACTCGTTACATCAGGCTTTATAGAGCTTCTAACTTAATAAACTTATTTTTTTGGTCAGTTATTAGCCTAAATTGACCTCTAACGCCTATTTGTGTAAGAAATGGTCTAAATCGAGTTGCAGGTAACTCTAAACGCAACCCCGTCGTGGTTATCACTTGGACTCTACTCGCCGCCCCTGAATAACTGGCTAAAAACTGTTGATATGAAATGTTAAGTCGAAAAATGTAGTAATTCATACGATGCCTGTATATAAATAC
>NZ_JAKJSY010000134.1:0-5472 GCF_050337445.1 Vibrio minamisatsumaniensis
ATCAAAAATTCTAACGAAGTTATCGAGCTTTTTAACAAGCTAGGGTGACCAGTTATTTACTACGATTGGTATAAGTATCTCACAAGCCGACATTAGGCGCTTTTTCCACAGCATTGCTTAAACTTTTTACCACTTTCACATGGGCAACTGTCATTACGGCCGATGCCTTTGAATGGGTTAACGCTTTGTGACTTATTACCGAGCATGACTTCGTCTGCCGCCAACGCCACTTCAGCAATCATCAGATCGACCTGACCCACTAGGTCTTCAAGTCCCGGGGGATTTTCAAACCCAGCGGCAATCATCTGCTGCTGAGTCAACTCTTCATCAATCCCTAACATGAGTGTTGTCAGAAGCGCTTGCAACATACGCAGCGTACCATCTGCCATCGTCACGGTTTGCCACTGTTCTTCTACTGTCGGCCAAACCATCATAAAGCCTTCTGCGAAATCAGCGAATTGCTCATTGAAGTCACCGTCAGCAAATACCTCTGTCAGTAAAAATTCACTCCGCTGAATCAAGTTATGCTGACGATTGATTTGCTCAGTTACAGCTGACACCAATTCGGGTGGCGCATCAGGAACAATAACAGCAAGCCAAGCTTGAGGATCTAATGGTTTAGTTGCTAAGTTCGACGCCAAAATAGCACCTTCAATAAATTGAGGCGTGCTCTCTTCAGTTAATACTGTTTGATCCAATAATTGATATTTCATGAAAACTCGAGTGTTTAAATCATTTTGCTCATTATAGCGTTATCAAGCCCAACCGTCGCCATTAACCGCTCAAGCAAGCGGATAACAAGAACACCATACTCATAGTGACAATCCAGTGTTCAAACCGTACAATCACGCCTCCTAATTTTAGGGTGACAACTTTGGAAAAAACATGCGCGTAATACTTGGCCCTATGGAGGGCGTTCTAGACCACCTAATGCGTGAAATTCTCACAGAGATTAATGATTACGATCTCTGTGTGACAGAGTTTGTGCGCGTCGTGGACCAACGTCTTCCTCCGCATGTGTTCCACCGTATTTGCCCAGAGCTACATCAAGGGTCTCAAACCCTTGCGGGTGTGCCGATCCATCTCCAACTACTCGGACAGCACCCAAATTGGATGGCAGAAAATGCCTTCCAAGCCGCCGACCTAGGCGCGAAAGGCATTGATCTAAACTTTGGGTGTCCTGCGAAAGCGGTCAATAAAAGTAATGGTGGAGCTTCACTACTCAAAGAGCCCGAGCTGATCTATCAAGTGGTGAAGTCTTGTCGAGAAGCGGTACCTGCGCACATTCCTGTGTCCGCAAAGATTCGATTAGGTTGGGAGCATCCGGAAGAGTGCTTTGAAATCGTCGATGCCATCGAGCAAGCCAAAGCTGACGAACTCACCGTGCATGCAAGAACCAAAGTGGGCGGCTATAAAGCCAGCGAAATAAAATGGGATTACATCAATCAAATAAGAGAAAAAACCTCTCTGCCGTTGATTGCTAATGGGGAGATCTGGAACTATCAAGATGGTCAAGATTGCATAGAAGCAACTGGCGTCGATTCATTGATGGTCTGCCGCGGTGCTTTTAACATTCCAAACCTAGGCAATGTCGTTAAGCACAACCACCCGAAAATGCCGTGGGAGAAAGTAATCGCACTTTTGCTACGCTACTCCGAATTTCAAATTAAAGGGGATAAAGGCATGTACTACCCCAATAGAGTGAAGCAGTGGTTTGTCTATTTAAGTAAAGGCTACCCTGAAGCGAACGAACTATTTAAAGAAATTCGAACTTTCAAGAAAGCGCCGCCTATCGTAGAACGCCTACAACGTTATCAACAGGAGCATTTCAGTTGAGCTTAACTATCCTTACCCCTGTAGAGTCCCCCCCTCTCTCCATTGCATCATGAGATCTAAGAGATCTCAAAACGTGGTTAAAACTCGATTCGGTCTTTACCCATGCTCTTAGCCACGTACAGTTTCTCATCGGCGTACTTAAATATCTCTGTAAAACTAAGCTTCTGCCCGCCCGCTTCAACAATACACACACCGCCAGAGACGGTAAAGCCAGTCGGGATAATATCGACTGATCTTGTGCAAATGGTCTCTTTGACGCGGTGTAGGGTCTCAACCAAAGATGTACGATCATCGCCTTTTATATAAACAACAAACTCTTCACCGCCAAACCTTGCAACGACGTCACTGCTTCGAATACTACTATTGAGTTGTTGCGCCATATAACGAATAACATCATCACCAATATCATGACCATAGGTATCATTAATCAACTTGAAATTGTCGATATCAAATATCGTCAAAGCAAACAATTTGTCGTGTTCTACTCGGCGCCAAAAAGCTTCTAAACCACGTCGATTCAATAGATTTGTCATTGGGTCCTTGGCTGCAAGATCTTTAAAATAACCACGTTCAATATTTGAATTGACGTAAAAGAAGATAGTTACAGAGAACAAATAGACAATAATGGCGACAATTAAACCGTCTTTTTCATAAATAAAGAAATTCTCGATTTCCTTCGTCAGATCCAACTCATAGTAAATAGCATGATGTGATGTGACACCTTCTAGGTGAATTTCCTCATAAAAAATACTGGTATCACTTGGAGTCACTAATGTTGTATCAATGATGTCCACTTTTCCGGCTAAAAGGGGATTGGAAACCTCAAGCAATTTGTCCACGTTAATGTCTACCGAGAGTATGCCTTGGTATACCCCTTGGTGAAACACAGGGCTTGTCATGCTAATAATACGATCTAGTGAATCAAATCGGTGCATGGGCCCATTTAATGTCAGTTGTTCTGGGCTATTCGCCGTTGCTTGCCAATAAGGACGACTTTTGATAGTCGAAAGCTGTTCTTTACTTAAGCCTTTAGCAAAACTTTCTGGTGATGAAATAACATAACCATGTCGGTCTATAAAGTGTACACCGTTGTGAAATTCATCCAGTTGCGATAAGAATGAAAGGATCGGTGCTAAAGATATCTTCTCTGATGCACCTTTGTATTCATCACTGGTTTCAGAACAAAGCGACTCTTCACCGACCAACATATAATCAATATCCACAGATGGAATATCCGCTATTTTGCTATCCGCAAGAAGCTTGGCCTCGATAGGCCAAATTCGACATAAGCCGTTAATAACCTGCTTATTATGGTCAAGAGTCAGCGTGCTACCTGATCGATAGTAATTAGTAAAACTATAATCCAAGGCAGTGACAACTTTAGTGGTTCGGTTAAATGCCTCTTCAACACGATGAAATTCGGTTTCGATGTCTTTCTTTACTGCATCCAAATGGTTCTTTGCAATTAGGCCAATCAGTATCACACCAATCACAGCAGGAAAGCCAAAAACAAAGGTGAGACTAAAATGCCTGTTTACTTTCATATTTGTCTGATCTTAGCAATTTCTTACATACACTGTTCATATTATGACATCATTTGCATTATTTTTCGACATAAAATACTGTAAGTCGGCATAAAGTTCATATGGTTGTTTAACCGCATAATCATTCATTGCAAACCCATATCCCCAAAAAATGGGGGCCGTAAATAACCTCGTTTCAGCCATTACTGCAACGGATAAACACCCTATGTTTCGTAGAAGTCATTCAGGATGAGAGATAAAAAGAAAGGGCGCCAACACGATAATAAAAACCATTGAGCGTGAAGTTTTTCGATCAATGAATGATTATCGCACGGTCAACCACCGACTGAGGCAATGTAACTCCTAGCTTACGAGCCGCAACCAAATTGACCACAAGGTGAGAACTCTTCGCTGTTTTTACGCTCAACTCTCCCGGTTTTTGTCCATTAAGAATGGCTACGACATAATCAGCTGTTTGCAATCCAACATCATAATAATCTAGACCAATGCCTGCGATAGCGCCTTTCCCAATATAAGATGTTGTACCAGCAACCACAGGTATGCCCGCTTGGTTAGCCGCTTCTATAAGTCCTTCAATACCGCTTGCAACTGTGTTGTCAGTCAACGCATAGATAACATCAGATTTTTTAGCCACAGACTCTGCTTTCGACTCAATATCATCGATAGTGAGCGCTTTTTCAGTATACAGACTGAGCCCAAGTTCTTGTGTAGCCTTCTTCAACAACCTAACTAAAGCAACCGAGTTTGCCTCTGCTGGGTTGTAAACCACACCGATAGACGTTGCCTGAGGAAAAAGCTCTTTAATTAACTTCACATGTTGGGATATCGGGGATAAATCAGAAAGGCCCGTAACATTTCTCTCAGGTTTATCCAGGTGTTTAACCAGTCTGGCACCGATAGGGTCAGTAACCGCGGTAAAAACAATAGGTATTGAGCGAGTCGCTGAGACCAAAGCTTGCGAAGTTGGTGTAGCAATGCCGACCAATACATGAGGATTTTCGCTAACCAACTTTCTGGCGATTCTTGCTGCTTTGGCTGGACTTCCATCCGCCATCGCGTAAGAAAACTCTAGGTTTTTACCGATTTCAAAACCTTTCGCGCGTAATCCGTCTATAAGCCCAGCACGTGTCGCGTTTAAATCTGGATGGTCGACAACTTGTGAAACTGACACCTTGGCCATATTAGCCATGACATTGCCAGTCCATAGCAATAGAAAAACACTCAAAATAGCTGTGTATCGTTTTATTATAGAACCCATCAATAATCCCTTAATCAAGCTCCCATCGTTATTGCTCGATCAAAGAGAACAACATCAAAATACTGTTGACATTAATACCAGTAACGGTTCAGAAGTTGAAGTAATATATAACAAAAAAACAACATCCCTCTAATTGTGCGAGGAAAGGCAAATTTGTGTGTCGGGAGAAGGTAAGAAACTGAATGAATAAGTGATATCAATGAATCTGAGAGCAAGCGAATAGTGTATGGCAGCTCTCAGGTTATAGGGGAAAAACAAGGGATGATCTCGAAATTGTGCTTCTTTCGTTAAAACCAACGTTCCATGGAAGACTTGTCGAGCTGGCGAAATGCGCGATTTAAGATTATCGCTAATTCTTTATAGCGAGGGCGCGACTTCATAGGCTCTAACGCAAAACCCGTTTCAGTGATCTTTTCATGCAGTTCGCGGTACCACGAAACCAACGCGGGTGGAAGTTGAGTCTTTGAGCGGTTACCCAACCACCACATGCCTTGAAGCGGCAAACTTAAAGCGAACAAAGCCATAACTACGGCTTGCGGTATCGCTTGATAATTATTAAAGACCATTTGTGTCAGGACACTAATCGCAGCTATCGCTGGCATCACTTTCACACCAAAACGGGTCGCTTTAATAATGCGCTGCTCAGGGAAAATAGCGTTTAACTCTTTTCGAACAGGCCAGAGATCCATGTACTTTTGACCATCTTTTAAACTGCTCGCTAAACCAACTCTATTACTCATATGAGTCTCCCATTAAAAAAAAGTTGAAACCATCAACTAAAAACACAAAAAATTGACGAAAAATAATATTCTTTCAAATTTTTTTGTTATATTT
>NZ_JAKJSY010000135.1:0-5467 GCF_050337445.1 Vibrio minamisatsumaniensis
AGCTAAGCTAAGTCAGTGGTGTCGAGGCGTTCTAGAACGAAGAGGAATGAACCGAGCGATAGTGGCACTTGCCGCGAAGAACGCACGAATTATATGGTCGCTTTTACACAATCAAACCGAATATGAAAACTATGCTGCTTAAGTAGAAACCTAAGCAGCATAAAGAGTTAAACCCACCGGGTCATTGCAGACGCTAATGATGGAGATAGGTTAAGACCACTTGCGGAGAGCCTGTTAATGCGGCGGACACACTAGATGTCATCTAACGAATAAGGCACCGCAGTCGCGCAAGTCATCAGGGCCACGACGTATGCGAATCGTCGATAAGTAGGCCGAATGTAGAGCGGCAGTCCAAAACCCATCAACATAAGTTTAGCGGATGTTTGACAACCGGGGGAATCCATGTAGCCGCATTAAGGTGTGAGCGGCGCTTGGCTATACTTGAGCAAAGCGAAACTGCCAAGCGTTGCGAATCACTCTTAAATGCTTTGTATGGATAATAAGCACTCCAATCGGGTAAAGTGAGACCCAGACTTTAGCTGCAACTAAAGTTCTTCTATCTGATAGTTCGATTAAATGATGGCTCCTCTATCGAGAGACCGATAACAAGTACGAACGTCAGATAGAACTCCAAGCAACACACTCGAATAGTCTTCTGGGTCTCGAGCCCGCATTTGCAAGCAAGAGTTAAGCTTATTATGAATACAAACACACTTCAAAACATTAATGTCGGCGTTGATACTGGTAAATCACAATTAGATATTTATATCCGTCCGCTCGACATTTACTTCACCGTTCCTAACAATGACAAAGGCATTAAACAAGCCGTAAGAACTATCTCTAAACACCAACCTCAGCGTGTCGTGATTGAAGCTACTGGACGATTAGAAATGCCCTTCATCCTTGTTTGTGACCAAGCAAAGCTACCCTATGTCATCGCTAACCCTTTAAGGATAAAAAGGTTCGCTGGGGCTATCGGACAAAGAGCTAAGAACGACCGTTTAGACGCCGCGCTCATTGCCCACTATGCTGAAAAAGTTCAGCCTGAGTTAACCAAGCTAAAAGCCGAAAATATCCGATTAATGAGTGACTTAGTATCAAGGCGAAATCAGTTACTCTCCATACAGACCATGGAAAGAAACCGACTACAAATATTGCCAAAGAACATCGCCTCAACCATCACACCCATCTTAACCGCTCTTAAAAATCAAATTGAAAAAGTAGAAGCTAAAATCACTAAGCTCATCGATACCTCACCTGAATACCAGACTAAAAATGAGATACTTCAAAGCATGCCTGGAGTCGGCAAAATACTGGCAGCCTCAATCATTAGTAACGTCCCAGAACTTGGTTACATCACCAATAAACAAGCCTCTAGCTTGATTGGCGTTGCACCCATCGTTAGAGAAAGTGGCCGTTACAAAGGAAAACGCATAATACAAGGAGGTCGGACTCAAGTTAGAACCGTTATGTATATGGCGATGATGTCTGCCATCCAATGTAACCCTGTTTTTAAGACCACTTATGAACGATTACTTGCGTCAGGAAAGCCCAAAAAAGTAGCCATAGTTGCCTGCATGAGAAAGATGGTTGTGATCTTAAACTCGATGCTCAGAGACGGTGTAATGTGGGATAACAATAGCGCCAAAAATTAACTATTGACGCCATAGTCTCTTGTTATGAGCGCACTTGATAAGTTGCACTTACTTATTTTGAAAGCCTAAACGCCCTTTGAAGAAAACTCCAGTGACAATTAAAACTGCTCCAAGAAACTGCGCCCCAACTTGTTCAAAGCCGAAACTATAGACCTCAATGAACAACCCAAACAGCATCTGTCCAGCAACAACTAATACTATTGAATTTGTTGACCCAAGCCTAACCATAACAAAACTATTCACTGCTACGTACAGCGCACCAATAACTCCCCCAACATATAAAGTTAGGTCTTGAGGTAATGCGTTTACTGGCTCAGTTACAAATATAAACAATAAGGACAACGAAACAAATCCTACAGCATGATTCACGAATGAAGCATGAAAAGCTCCATTACGCACACTAAGCTGACCATTCAAAACTCGACTTAAAGTGATACAAAATCCGTTAAGAAGACCTAGTAATATAAATTCCATTACATCTCTACCTTACCGTAAATTATTAAAATTGACCCGATTGCGACAAATAATGTAGGCAACAAGTTGGCTATAGTGACCTTAGTTTTGGGTTGGTTTAACAAACCATAATGTTCAAGAATTAATGAGAGAAGAAATTGCCCAATGAGCGCCAACGCTAAAGTTCCTGTCAGCCCGATATAACTCTGTACTGTCATTGATGCAAAAACTACTGTTAAAGCACCTGGAATACCTCCAAACCAATACTGTTTCTTGATTTCCGGTCGGTTTGCGCGAGCGTGATTTTTTTTGAATACAGAATAAAGAAGCCACGCTGTAATGCCACCAACCCCATGAGCAATCCAAGATGCTTGAAATGCAGAGGTAGTACCTGCTAATTCTGCGTTAACACTGATCATTAACGCAAGTAATAGACCACTAAAAATAGCTACTATAACTAAACCACTTTGTCTTAACATAAATTTTCCTCTTCTGATGAGGGCATTATAATTAACAACAAATTGATGTATAATAGCTAAATTATCACAACTAAGTTGAGCAAAAATCACCAATGAAAGATATTTTTCCCGCAATCCCAATATTTGTAGCAGTTGTAGAAGCGGGCTCATTCTCATTAGCAGCTGAGCGCCTTGGAATGACAAAGTCAGCCGTGAGCAAGCGTATATCTAGTTTAGAGAATAACCTTGGTACAAGGTTATTCCATCGAAGTACTCGAAAGTTGACACTAACGGAGTCAGGTGAAGAGTTTTCAGATTACGCTCGTAATTCTGTATACATAGCTCAGCAAGGGATTACCGCAGCGACATTAAATCAAGGCAACCCTAAAGGCACATTAAAAATTAATGCCCCAATGACATTTTCCAGATTACACCTAGCCCCTCACCTAAAAGAGTTCCTAGATCTGTACCCTGACATAAAAGTCATTTTAAGTATGGATGATCAAGTTGTTGATATGATCGCTGGTGCTTACGATGTCGGAATTCGGATCGGAGAATTAAAAGATTCAAGCCTAATTGCTCGGAAACTCGCTAAGTGCAACAGTGTTGTATGTGCATCCCCTGAGTATTTGCAACAAGCTGGTACTCCCAATACTCCACACGACTTGAAAGATCACAATTGTATTTATTACAGCTTGTTTCAAGCTGGTGTTGAATGGACATTTTTTAAAGCAGATGAAAAGCTCAAGGTTGAACCTACTGGAAATTTCATAGTAAATAATAGTGATGCTATATGTGAGATGCTTTTACAAGGACTAGGAATCTGTCAAATGCCAACATTTATTGTGCAGAGATACCTCAATACAGGTCAGTTAGTTCAAGTATTGGCTAACTATGACTTACCAGACCACAGCATTTTTGCTGTGTATCCAGAAAGGCGACACATGCCAGAGAAAGTAAAAGTATTCATCGATTTTATTGAGGAGAAACTACACTCCATTTACTGGGAGGTTGATGATGGTAAAAGCTCATAACGCCCAATTAAGGGGTGAACAACGCCTCCACCCAAACCTAAAGCATTGTGCCATAAACACTAAACTTGAAGTAGAAGCAAAAGTGCCAAGCGTTGAGAATCCCTCTTAAATTGCTTGTTAGGTTTTGGCTAAAATCGGACAACTTAGCCCATAAACTGCATGGTCAACAACTCGGCCATTCAAATTTTCAGCACGAGTTATGACGCCCTCCAATTTGAACCCTAAACGCTCACAAACATTTCGACTAGCTTGATTATCCGTCGCTGCTGATATTTGAACTTTTTGCATATTCAATTCTGTGAAAGCATAGTCGATAAGTCTCGATAGTGACTTACTGACGATACCTTTGCCTTGTAAATCACGGCGCAACCAGTAACCAATTTCAACTTTTTGTAAATCGTGATTGATAGTATTAAAGCTGATATTTCCTGCCACTTCGTTTTGGTACATCATCGCACAGACCAATGACTTGCCATCTGCATAATCATGTAATGACTTTTTGATAAAGCTTAGGAAGAACTCTTCATTTACAGCATGAGGTGGCCAAGCCAACCATTCACTTAAGTAGTCACGCTGATTTGAGACAATTTCGAGATATTCAGATGCAAATTTAGGCTCAACGAGGGCAAGTTCTAACCCCTCTTCAACTTCCACTGTAAACATAATTTTCCTCTTAAAAACCTAACGCCCAATTAAGTAGCTGACAACGCTACCAATACACTCAAATTTACCACCTAAATCACTGAAGCTAAACCGAGTTGAAAATGCCACGCGTTGACAGTCTGCTTGAATTGCTTGTTAGCTCTACGGTTTAGACTCAGCAAAACACAACTTATTGAAATTCATCACCATGATTTTCTAATGTTTTAGTACCACATTCGAGACAAACTACATACCTATCGATTAAATCTAGTGACGCTCCGGCAGGACTAGCCATACCACCCAAGAAACCCGAGATAAATTCCTTACACTTTTCTTTCTTACTATTGCCATATTTGGACGGTTTTTGTTTTATCAACTCTTTATGTTCTGTGTTTTGACCACACTTTACGCAATACCTAGCATTCATTTTAACCTCAACTATTGTTTTATAAATCATGGGAACAATAACGAGATAAATTGCATATGAATGAGAAATGAATCACATATACAAACCAATGTGCATAGTTAGTTGATAAGTAGAGCTAACGCCCAATTAAGTAGTGAACAACGCGACCACTTAACTAGAACATTGTGCCGTAATCACTAATGCTGATTCAAACCAAAATTGCCAAGCGTTGTGAATCTGCTTAAATTGTTTGTTATGATTTATTTTACGGTTTTCCAATTCCTTGCGGATGTTCTCCCGGCCAATGAAGTAATAACTGAATTTCCTACCTCACCCGAAGAGCTGTGGGATTTCTTACTTTTTTTACGTTTCTTCTTTTTGGCTTTATTGATAGGTTTGTTCCGGAGCTCAAATTTCTCAACGGCTTCAGATATCGAGCAGCCAGATCTTCGGCGAATGTTCAAAATGGAGAGTTTTTGCTTCTGACCATAATTTTCTAGTAAGTAAAACTCTGGATCTTTAAAAGCAGGAACCAACTCATTAGGTTTATCCCCAGTTAAGTCGGAGGATACAAGCTTTCTTGATGTCGATTTATTCATGAAACCTCCGATAAATCATAACGCCCTGCTAAGTGGCTAGCAACGCATTACACGATACTTAAACTAGCCGCCGTAAACACTGCACAAGACTAGAACCTAAATTGCCGAGCGTTGATAGTCCGCCTTGAGCAGTTTGTTATGTTTAACCTGCTGTAAATAGCCGATCCATTATCAACGTTTTTTCTTCAGTGGTAGGCTTAGCAATATAGAAATAACTGTC
>NZ_JAKJSY010000136.1:0-5346 GCF_050337445.1 Vibrio minamisatsumaniensis
TAACAATAGTTAACCGAATAGAACATTGATCTGTAAAATTGGTTAACATTAATACCAATCACTTAAAATACCTCGATACTTAGAGCTTTCATGGAAAACAGAACAATAGAAACTAAAAACTTCCAATTTAAGAAATTTTCTATTTACGGTGGGCAAAGCGGTATGCCTGTCAGTACCGATGGCGTGCTACTTGGCGCATGGATAAGCCTGCCACAAAGATCATGTGTGCTTGATATCGGGACAGGAACTGGGCTGTTGACCTTGATGACGGCGCAGCGTTTTGAGGATGCGTTCATCTCTGCGATAGATATTGATCAGCACGCCATTGATGCTGCCACCATCAATATTGATCAATCGCCTTGGCAAGATCGAATCTCACTTCATCACGGCAACGTGTTAACGTCGGATTTTCCACAAAAGTTTGATGCGATCATCTGTAACCCCCCCTATTTCAACTCCGGTCAACAGGCGCAACAAAACCAAAGAGCCACCGCTAGACACACCGACAGCTTGGGTCACCTAGCGCTCGCTCAACGTTGTTTCGAAATAACAACTGAAGCCGCTACCGCCAGCTTCATACTGCCAACACCAGAAGGGGAAAACTTTATTAAACTGGCTCAACAATGTGGTTGGTATCTAGCAAAATGCCTCGATGTGAAAACAACAGACAAGAAACCGGCTAGCCGAATTCTGTTCGAGTTATCTAAAGATCCGGCTTGTGAGCAAGATTTGCAGCGCGAATCGCTTACAATTCATCACCAAGGCGGTTACAGCAAAGCATTTATCGCACTGACTCAAGATTTTTATCTCAAGATGTAGCAAATACCATGTGATCCTAATCACTAATGCTTCTATAATGGCCGACTACTCTTTTTTATCGTCTGCTTTTTGAGGCAGAAACATTTATTGCTTGTGGAGAAACAACAGTGATCAGAACCTTTGCAGAACTCGATCTAAACCAAGAGCTGCTTAAAGCAATTGACGAAATGGGCTACGAACGCCCAACACAGATACAAGCTGAAGCAATCCCACAAGCGTTAGATGGAAGAGACGTTTTGGCTTCTGCGCCAACAGGTACTGGTAAAACAGCATCATTTGTATTGCCAGCACTGCAATACCTACTGGATTTTCCACGTAAAAAATCTGGCCCTGCACGTATGCTTATCCTGACGCCAACACGTGAGCTAGCAATGCAGATCACCGAACAAGCACGTGAGCTTGCTAAATACACCAGCCTAAATATCTTCACGATCACGGGCGGTGTGATGTACCAAGAGCACGCGGATATCTTAAGTACGACTCAAGATATCGTAGTCGCAACACCTGGCCGTTTAATGGAGTACATTGAAGGCGATCGCTTTGACTGTCGTGCGATTGAATGGCTGGTTCTAGATGAAGCCGACCGTATGCTAGACATGGGCTTTGGTCCTGTTGTTGACCGTCTGTCTGCAGAGTGTCGCTGGCGTAAACAAACTTTACTGTTCTCTGCAACACTAGAAGGTAAAGGCATTGAAGGCTTCACAGAAGATCTACTGAACAACCCAGCGGAGATCGATGCAAAATCATCACTTCGTGAGCGTAAGAAGATCACCCAGTGGTACCATCGTGCAGACACAGCAGAGCACAAACTGAACCTCCTAAAGCACATCATCACAGAGCAAGCTGAGCGCAGCATCGTGTTCTTGAAGACCCGTGATCGTCTAGGTGATCTACGAGCTCAACTTGAAAGCGCGCAAATCCCATGTGCGTGGATCCAAGGTGAAATGCCTCAAGATCGTCGTAACAACGCGATCGCTCGTTTCCGTGACGGCTCTGTAAACGTACTGCTAGCGACTGACGTTGCAGCTCGTGGTATCGACCTTCCAGATGTTAGCCACGTCATCAACTACGACATGCCACGTACAGCAGATGTCTACCTACACCGTATCGGCCGTACGGCTCGTGCTGGTAAAAAAGGGAACGCGGTTTCTATCATTGAAGCGCACGATCAACTGATGATTGAGCGTGTGGCTCGTTACACGGACGAACCCATCAAAGAACGCTTCATCGAAGGCATGCGCCCTACGCATAAGAAAGCGGCAGTGACTAAGAAGAAGAAGCCGAAGAAAGAAGATAAAAAAGCGGTAGAGAAACAAAAAATCGCCAAGAAGAAAAAAATCGCCAAGAAAAAGAAAGCAGCAAAGAAGAAGTAACTTAGCACTTTCAAAGACTTAAAAAAGCCCCATGCAGTTCGCTGCATGGGGCTTTTCTCTATCTGGCCTGTTATCAGGCTAAAACTGAGAGTAACTCGTTAACTAAGGGCTACTAGTTTTGCTCTTCACGTTTAAAGACAAGCTCTTTCGCGTTCGACTCTTCTTCAACGAAGTAGTAACCCGCCGTATCAAACTGGGTTAGCGCCTCAATCGAGTCGATCTTGTTCTCGATAATGTAACGAGCCATCATGCCACGCGCTTTCTTCGCGTAGAAACTGATTACCTTGTACTGACCGTTCTTACCGTCTTTAAATATAGGGGTAATCACTTGGCCATCCAAGTTCTTCGGCTTCACAGCTTTAAAGTATTCGTTCGATGCTAAGTTGATCAACACATTATCACCTTGAGCATTCAACGCTTCATTCAGCTTGTCTGTGATGATGTTGCCCCAGAACTGGTACAAGTTCGTACCACGAGCATTCGCTAAGCGTGTCCCCATCTCTAGGCGGTAAGGCTGCATCAAATCTAACGGTTTAAGCAAACCATATAGGCCAGAAAGCATGCGCAGGTGGTTTTGTGCGTAGTCAAAATCTTCATCCGATAGCGTTTCAGCATCTAGGCCAGTGTATACATCGCCCTTAAAGGCTAGGATTGCTTGGCGTGCGTTGTCTTGGGTAAAGGTCTCGCTCCACTGCTCAAAGCGCGCTACGTTCAACCCTGCGATTTTATCGCTGACTTTCATCAGTGCAGAAATATCTACTGGCGTCAGCTTGCGGCACTCTTCAATCAGTTCAGCAGAGTGTTCAATAAACTCTGGTTGACTAAAACGTTCCGTCGCTAATGGTGATTCGTAATCAAGTGTTTTGGCTGGAGAAACGACAACTAACATAACTTTACCCTAATCGGTTATCTAACTGGATGCTGCTAGAGTATAGAAAAAACATCAACTTGTCTTTACGACTCTTCCTATCGCTTTGATAGGTATACAAAGCAAAGGAGAAGACAAAAAAAGACCAAGGTCGAAACCTTGGTCTTTCGGGTTATTCTAGGATGAGCGGATTATCGCTCCAACAAGCTTACTTGTTATTGTTATCCCAAATACCCTCTTCCAACTGAGCCTTAAGATCAGGGAAATCATCAGTATTAAACGTTGGTACTTTACCCGCGTCCAATTGACGGTTGTAGTCTTTCGCTAGTTTAATCACGATGCCCGATAGCAGGATAATCGCCACTAAGTTAACGATCGCCATTAGGCCCATCGATACGTCAGCCAATGCCCACACCGTTGGCAGTGTCGCGAGAGACCCGAACATCACCATACCGAGCACGACGAGACGGAACATCACTAGACCCTTCTTGTTGTTATGCTCTAAAAAGATCAGGTTCGTTTCAGCGTACGAATAGTTTGCAATGATTGAAGTGAAAGCGAAGAAGAAAATCGCTACCGCGACAAAGATACTGCCCCACTCTCCCACTTGTGCTGTTAGTGCACGTTGCGTTAGTTCGATACCGGTAACTTCACCGTGTGGTACATACTCACCAGACATCAGAATGATGGCTACTGTAGCTGAACAAATCACAATCGTATCCATAAACACGCCTAGCATTTGCACGTAACCTTGTGATGCTGGGTGCGGTGGGTAAGGCGTAGCAGAAGCGGCGGCATTTGGCGCAGAACCCATACCCGCTTCGTTCGAGAACAAACCACGTTTGATGCCGTTAATCATCGCTTGTGCTATGGCATAACCGAGGCCACCCGCCGCAGCTTCTTGCAGCCCGAATGCACTCTTGAAGATAAGAGCCAGAACTTCAGGCACTTTCTCGATGTTCGCGAACATCACGTAAATCGCGATAGCTAGATAAGCCAATGCCATGATTGGAACGATAATTTCTGCCGTACGTGCAATCTTACGGATACCACCAAAGATAACGAATGCAGAGATGATAACGATACCCACACCGACATAGCTACGCTCAAGGTCGAATGCCGTGTTCATTGCGCTTGCAATCGCATTCGCTTGAACCGCATTGAATACCAGACCGAATGCGATGATTAGGAAAATAGAGAATAGAACCCCCATCCAGCGCATGCCTAGGCCTTTCTCCATGTAATATGCAGGGCCACCACGGTAGTTACCGTCGTTATCACGCGTTTTGTATAGCTGTGCCAGTGTACTTTCTGCAAACGATGTTGCCATACCCAGCATGGCGATTAACCACATCCAGAAGATAGCACCAGGGCCACCAGCGGTTAATGCTACAGCTACACCTGCCATGTTACCGGTTCCAACACGAGCAGCCAGACTGGTACAAAGAGCTTGGAAAGAAGAGATACCAGCACTGTCTGCTTTACGGCTGTTTTTAAGAACAGAGAACATGTGGCCAAAATGGCGGAATTGAATAAAGCCAAGTCGTACAGTGAAGTAAATACCCACACCAACCAGCAAATAAACTAAGATAGATCCCCACAGGAGATCGTTCATCAAATTAATTAAGTCTGTCACGTGAACCTCGTAATTGAGTTTAAGCACTGATCTTGCTTCCAAGCCTTCCTCTAGATCACCTATGCCAGTGTCAATAGTTGTGTCGGCATTAGTTTTTTATTTATGAGCTTCGATCTAGATTGTAAATGTCGCTTCATGCATCCATTTTACGTATCAGTGTATTTTTTGACGGGCGGATAATGCAGCGAGACGACCTAAAAATCAATATGCAAACACACTGATATTAAAATAACATTTCACTGAAAACATATCTTTTATTAACATGTTCAAAAACAATTACCCTCAATAAAAGTCACATTATCGGGACATAATCTCAACAACAATCCACACCCAACTAAAATAAAAAACACCATTCTATAAAATCAACCGCAACCTAGGTTGTACAAGGTATAGTGACGATCTGAGGATTTTTCTAGAACAACCCGATTCCCATACTGCACTGCACAATGAGCGACTTAATACGCTAGAGTCAAAGTGATATTCCTTTCGCACAATGAATTAACATTCAAACACGTTTAATTTAATTGTTCATGCCAATCTGTTTGCCTGTTTTTTATACTGCAAATAAAAGAAAATGTGTGAGTTTGCATAAAAAAAAGAACAAAACATTCATGAAAACAAAACAAATGAGAAACAAATCAAGGTTATTG
>NZ_JAKJSY010000137.1:0-5278 GCF_050337445.1 Vibrio minamisatsumaniensis
AGACGATGCTCATAACCCTAAAAGGATGAGCAATTTGGTGGCGTATTCTGCCTTAGGTCCCATACGCTGGCAAAAGAAAAAGCAGTATGGAAAACGGAATGTCTCAGAGAATGCGATGCACCGTTACAAAACAATTATAGGCCCCAAATTACACAGTAGAGACTTTAACAATCAACAACAGGAAATGATGCTAGGCGCATCAATATTGAATAGATTTACCCAGCTTGGTATGCCCGAGAGCTACCGAGTCGCCTGATGGCATCAAAAGACAGAGTGGGTTGAGTACGGAAACAAAGCCGATGACGTCTGGATTCGTTGTCTTTGTAAGGCATGATTTTTGAACTGGACACGAAGATAGATGGCAAGGATAAAGTAAGGCACGCTCAAATCAAAATTGACGATTTTATGAGCGCGTCAACAAAGCCTCGCCGAAGCCTATTGACAAAACAACTAACTGGCAGCTGTACCATCAAACTGAGATCTCGCTGTTTAGGTCTAAGCTAAACAGCGGACACAAAAAAACGAACCAATAGGCTCGTTTTTTGCAATTTATAAATTGGTTTAAACCGTTTTAGCGATAAAGCCTAGCTTCTTACCGACCCAAGCGAGAAGCAGCATCGCGATAATAATCGCAAAGAAATTCGACCCTGCCTCTGGGTATTGTGCTTTCACAAAAGCCGCGTGACCAAATGCCCCCACAAAGAAACAAGCTAAGCCTACTAACGGAATATCTTCAGAGACAGGGTTAGTTAGGTATTCTTGATACAGCGCTTGTACAGCTAAAACTAAAGCAATCAGCGGAAAAATAGAGAAGCCCACTTCGCTCATTGTTACCCAAGATAACAGTGCATCCCCACACACTCCGGCAACAACAGCAAGCACGAGTGTTTTTCTTTCAGAACTGCGGTTCACTGTATGGCTTTCATTCGACATTATTCAATTCCTCCTTTTAACCGGTTACGTTCACGTTCTTTACGATACCAAAAAGCCCCTTTGGCCATCATTCTTAATTGCATGATCAAACGTTCAGCCAATTCATCTCGCTGACGTCGTTCTAAATCTAATGCTTCAGCCCCAGAGTTGAAGACCAAAATAACGGAGGCTTCAGCTTGAGTAAAAGCTTCGTCTCGTGTCATACCCGTCGTGATCAAATATTCAGTTAGCTCTGCAGAGAAGTGCTGTATCTCACGAGCCACTGCAGTACGAAACTCAAATGAAGTTCCCGAACGCTCTCGTAATAACAGTCTAAATACGTTTGGGCTGCTTTCTATAAATTCCATAAAGGTTTCAACCGATGTTCGAATGACACTGCCTTCTGTGACTATCCGCTGCCTAGCTTGACGCATTAACTGGCGCAATAGTAAGCCACCTTCATCGACCATGGTTAAGCCCAGCTCATCCATATCTTTGAAGTGACGATAAAAGGAAGTCGGTGCTATTCCAGCCTCACGAGCAACTTCTCTCAAGCTGAGATTGGAAAAACTACGATCGGCACTGAGCTGACTAAATGCTGCATCGATTAAGCTGCGACGAGTTTTTTCTTTTTGCTGTGCGCGAATGCCCATTGGTTTCATACTTTATCAAACTCTTCTTTTACAGCCTAAACAGGCATACCTAATACTCTATTCAATATAACGCGAATCGCTTATTTATATAAGGTACTCTGGTCATATAAGACACCCAGTACGCCTCTTCGTTCACATTGCTACGTAAATAGGTTCGAAGAAAACCGCCCTGTTTCTACACGGAGACTGAGAGTCAAACATCATATCAAATGACCTTTTTTCTATACTATGGCGTGATCCCACCGACTCTCTGATGCCCTTTTCATGTACCCAAGAACAGAATCAGTTAAAATCTCGCTACAGCAATGTTAATCAAACATAACAAGGAAGATATCTATGCCGCACTCCAACCACTTTGATGTGATCGTAATTGGTAGTGGCCCCGGAGGAGAAGGGGCTGCGATGGGATTAACCAAAGCCGGGGTGAACGTTGCCATCATTGAAAAAGAGAGCAGCGTGGGTGGTGGTTGTACTCACTGGGGAACGATTCCTTCAAAAGCACTGCGTCATGCCGTCAGTCGTATAATCGAATTCAACAGCAACCCACTGTTTTGTCAGAACAACAAAAGCATTCACTCAACGTTTTCCAACATTTTGAGCCACGCGAAATCGGTTATCGATAAACAAACGCGACTGCGCCAAGGCTTCTACGACCGCAATCAGTGCACGCTGGTATTTGGTACTGCACGTTTTATCGATACCAACACTGTCTCGGTAATGCAAAGCGATGGCACTGAAGAACAGTATAGTGCAGACAAATTTGTTATCGCGACAGGCTCTCGCCCTTACCAACCGGATAACGTCGACTTCCTGCATGAACGTATCTACGACAGTGACTCGATTCTTTCTCTTAAACACGACCCTCAACACATCATCATCTATGGTGCTGGCGTTATTGGTTGTGAATACGCGTCGATTTTCCGCGGTTTGGGCGTAAAAACCGATCTGATCAATACTCGTGACCGCCTGTTGTCATTCCTAGACAATGAAACCTCAGATGCACTTTCTTATCACTTCTGGAACAGCGGTGTCGTGATTCGCAACGATGAAACCTTTGAGAAAATTGAAGGAACAGACGATGGTGTGATCATTCATCTAGAGTCAGGCAAAAAAATGCGTGCCGATTGCCTTCTGTATGCTAATGGCCGAACGGGTAACACCGATAAACTGAACCTAGGTGCGGTTGGCTTAGAAGCGGACTCTCGTGGACAAGTATCAATCAACACCAACTACCAAACCAATGTTGACCATGTTTACGCTGTCGGTGATGTGATTGGCTACCCTAGCCTAGCAAGTGCTGCTTATGACCAAGGTCGTTTTGTGGCTCAGGCGATAGTGAAAAGTGAAGCTGAACGCCCCCTTATCGAAGACATTCCAACCGGCATCTACACCATTCCTGAAATCAGCTCCGTGGGTAAAACAGAACAAGAGCTGACGGCTGCTAAAGTGCCGTATGAAGTAGGACGTTCTTCATTCAAGCACCTAGCTCGCGCTCAAATTGCGGGTAAAGACATTGGTAGCTTGAAGATTCTGTTCCATCGTGAAACCAAAGAGATTTTAGGTATCCACGTGTTTGGTGAGCGTGCTGCTGAGATCATCCATATCGGACAAGCGATTATGGAACAGAAAGGCGAAGCAAATACCATCGAGTACTTTGTGAATACGACCTTTAACTACCCAACGATGGCGGAAGCTTATCGTGTTGCAGCACTCAACGGACTTAACCGTTTATTCTAGATGAAGAGTCAATAGAAGTATTTGACCACCCATAGGCCAAATGCATAAACAGCAAGCCATGCGCTTGCTGTTTTTATTTAAGATATTGAATAGTAGAACATTGATAGTAATTAGATCATGATGTTCTAAATAACCTTTTACCTGTACAACCTCATTTATTCTTCCGAGAACAGAGCCCCCAGAGCTAAGCGAGAAACTTCCCCCTCTTCCACTGAGAAACAAACAAAACGCCAAGACCAATGCCACGCATTGCCATAAAGCTCAACATCGCTAGCCATAGTGCATGGTTCTCTAAACCGGATGCTAAATAGAAAATCGCGAAGAAACTGCAGGTCGCAACAAACATACTATTGCGCATATCCTTGCCCTTGGTGGCCCCAACAAAAATACCATCCAACAAGAAGCACCACATAGACACCAATGGCATCGCAATCAACCATGGCAGATACACCTCAGCCTGACTCTTAACATCTGGAATTGTGGTGATCATATTAATTAAACTAGAGCCAGCAATGGCGAACGCTATGGTCAGAACCAAACAAATATTGAAGCTCCAGAAAAAAGTACCAATCAATGACTGGTTCAGTTCTTCTTTATCTTTCGCACCAATTGCCTTACCGACCATCGCTTCCATGGCATAGGCAAAACCATCCATCCCATAAGAGATGATCATCAAGAAACTCATTAACACTGCATTGGCCGCAACAACATCATCGCCAAAGCTTGCACCTTGGAAGGTCATGAAAGTGAACGTCGCTTGTAGGCACAATGAACGAAGAAAGATATCGCGATTCAGTTTTACGAAGCGACTCAAACCTTGGCGAGTTTTCTTAAGTAGATCCCATGGCGATGGTAACTGTTTCTTCGCCCAGATTCGGTAAACACAAATCAAGCCAAATGTTAGACCGGCATAATCAGCCATCACAGATGCCACTGCTGCACCTTCCACTTGCCACCCCAAGCCAATAACAAAAACGATGTCCAGAACGATATTGGTGATATTGGTGATGATCACCATCCACATTGGCGCTTTGGCATTTTGAGTCCCGAGTAACCAACCTAAAATGACAAAATTAGTCAGCGCGGCAGGTGCACTCCAAGCGCGGATTGAGAAATATTGCTGACCATAGTGCTTAACTTGATCACTGGCGCTACTCAATGAGAAAACGAAATCGGCGACTAAACTGTGTAAAAGCAAAAAGACACCAGCAAACCCTAAAGCCATGGTCACGCCTTGCATAAAAACTAAGCCAAGCTGCTTGCCATCATTCGCGCCATAAGATTGTGCGGCTAGCCCAGTTGTCGACATACGCAGGAAACCAAGCAACCAAAAAGTCACACTGATCATGGTGCCACCCAGCGCCACACCGCCTAAATACCAAGAGTGCTCTAGGTGACCGATAACCGCAGCATCGACTAAGCCCAGCAGTGGAACAGTAATATTAGAGAGAACCATCGGGATCGCGAGCAACAGCACTTTTTTGTGCATCGCCTGATTGGATAGCGTTTGAAAAATAGTTTGGGTATTAAATAGCTTCACGATCACCTCTTAGATTGGAGGCGATAGTTTAACCTAGTGGGTGGTCTTTCTCTATGTTGCAAAAGTTTACTTATGGCGAGAAGTCTATTTAGCAGCCGAGTCACGAACACAGCACTATCATCACGACCGATAATGGAAGGGCTTTGTTTCCGTACTCAACCCACTCTGTCTTTTGATGCCATCAGGCGACTCGGTAGCTCTCGGGCATACCAAGCTGGGTAAATCTATTCAATATTGATGCGCCTAGCATCATTTCCTGTTGTTGATTGTTAAAGTCTCTACTGTGTAATTTGGGGCCTATAATTGTTTTGTAACGGTGCATCGCATTCTCTGAGACATTCCGTTTTCCATACTGCTTTTTCTTTTGCCAGCGTATGGGACCTAAGGCAGAATACGCCACCAAATTGCTCATCCTTTTAGGGTTATGAGCATCGTC
>NZ_JAKJSY010000138.1:0-5184 GCF_050337445.1 Vibrio minamisatsumaniensis
TCCTGCACTCTGTTTGGATTCAAGATGTTTTGGACAGAGCGACGCGCATCAGCCACCGACCAAGGGATATTCCAAAGGTGGCATGGTAAAGGCACTAATCAGAACTAAGCAAACGCTCGATAAATCCGCCCCTTGTAGCTGCTAGAGGGGATAAGCGGGAAAGGAATAAATGATTAGTGTTGTGAGACCGGAATGGGGGCGTAAAGCCTAACTCACAGCGCAGGGCAGCCCGAAAGGGTAAGAGACAAATCCCAATCTGAAAGCGACCATAGAGATACCCAAATCACTCATAAAGCTGAGTCGAAATGGGTAGGGGTCGGCGCAGCCGAAAGGGCTGTTTTCGCCGTCTTGTGTGGCATCCTTTTCGCTCTTTCTTGAGCACCTCAAAAGAACAAAACCTTATTGAGTGCGGAGCACAAACTCATCGTGTTCTCTATATTTTCGTAGTGGTTGTGTGTGTCTGACTTTTCGACAGTGAGCATTGACCCCTGTGCCTGTTCTGGCGCACTGCGTTTGCCTCTTCCAAGGACTTGGCAAACCAAAAGACGTTTAGCCAGGTCCTTGGAAGATCATTTTTGAGTCACAAAGTATTTTGAGTGCGTCACAGGGCAAAAACACCGAAACACAGCTGAACGGGGCTGTACACGGGGTGTGAAGCCCCATGGGGCGAAAATGTACGCTAACAAAAAAACAAGCATGTCATTTAAGTTATGACACAGCCAATGATGACATATAGGTAATGTCATATGCAGATTTTGGGGCGTTTTTTACCAGTGATCGCAGGGTATGCCTTAACATCATGCTGTTCTAACTGTTTGATTTAACGCTTAACGTACGAAACCGTACCGTTGGGCTTCAAACCCCTTACATTTCTCGATTGAGACCACGTTATATTATAGGAGGTTGAGATTACGCTAAAAGAGATTCCTATCTTTTTCTGTTAAATCTACACCGCTCGGCGCAGTGTGTGAGTAAGCGAAGCGTCCGAACACCGAGCAAGCGGAATACACTCGACCTTCAACTGTGGCACGGTCACTCCATTCTATTAGTGCTTATTTACAACCTCATGGATTACTCTCGTTGACATGCTTTTACTGGTAACCCTCTCTGGTAACTCTTTCAGGTAACCCGAGTTACCAGTAGTGGTTACCAGAAGAAGTTACCAGAGAGGGTTACCAGTAACGAAAAATTAAACATAAAGAAAAGAGCAGCTTAGAAACATGTTTCTAAGACCTAGGATGCGTAGCGCTACGCGCGACCAAGGACTTCAGGAGGGTGAAATAGTTGGCATTTTCGCAGGTCGTACCTTCCTGGCTCAATCCCGCCTTTTCATCCAACCAGAATCCCTTGGTCTCGCCTACTCAACGCATCCCAAGATCATGCACTAAAATTAACAATTCCCCTCTCCAGTTCGGCACTTTCAGTGATTGAATTTCTTAACGCTTATAGAGCACTTTCATTCCCACATAACAATTAAATCCCCGCAGAGGGGGACGCTGAACGCGATTGATTTTGGAAACGAAAAGCTGACGCTCTCACTCCGTTCGCTTGTCGGATCGTGTTTACTCATGAAAGAACTTCGTTCATTTCACGACTAAGCCCGATCTCAAATCGCAAACTTTCGGTTATGGCCGTTACGGTGTGATATTTGGGTGAGTTCAAAAGATGTTAATTCGAGCTGTGATTCGCTCTCAGAGCGTCATAAACTTTCAAAGCGTTTAGGTGTGATGTTGGTTGGTTAGGTGCTGTAAATCGCAATCTGGAGCGTTTGGGGGCTTCTGAGGGGTATTTCTGATAGCTAACTCGCCCGTTTAACATAATAGGAATAATGAACACCGATATTTAGCCGTCAAAATGAAGCACACAGCTTTCTAATGATGCTTTTCATACCCAGATTGCAGTTTTTCGGCAAAAGGACTTAGGGGGCTCTCGGAGTAGTTTACCTTGTCACGGATAAGGCTTGATAAAATTCAGAAAAAGAAACAAATTAAAAAAATCGGACTGAATTGTTTAAATAGGGGTCGAAAGGGAAAACGGCAAATATCCTACGTTGAAGTTAGTCGCAGTACTTTAATCACTATTCTCGATAAGTCGCGATATGGACTTATACTTGAAGTTGGCTACATGCATAGAGGCTAAGATGGAAAAGGCGAAATTCATTCAAAAGCACCTCATTGAAAAGGGGGTGCCAGCAGACTTAACCAAGCCAACAACTTTTATTTGGTCTAAATACAAAGACCCGTCCCAAAAACCACTAGTTTTTCAGTCTCCTATAAGAATACTAATAACAAATGGTTTGTTCATGGGAGGATTGTGGGGAGCGCTAATGTGGATATTATTTTGGCATTCAGATCCTGACCTTTGGATAACCTATCTTACCTCATCATCCCTATTTGGCATTTATATGGGGCTTATAAACGTGTTTCGCACCATTAAGGCACGAAAGCTCTTGGGTGAAACAAGTTGGGAAAATTGGTGTAAGCAAAACTACCAGTAACGATCCATAACAAAGAGTTATGAAGCAGTGCATTAGGGAGAGGTAAATGCTAGATAAAGTTAGGGATACCCTAGATCTCAACGATATCCCATTTGATGGTGAAAAAGACGTAATTTATTGCAAGTTTCGTAGAGCTGGGGCTAGGGTGAAAATCTCGTACGATAAAGAAAACGATAACTATAAAATCTCTGCCAATGAATTTATTCAATCAATTAATGCAGCATCGTCTTATGCTTTTGCTTTTGCTGCACCTCATGTATTTGTAGGTGTTGACTGGAACTGGGTCATTTCTTCGTTATCAATTTTTACAGGTACGGTAGCTATTATCCAACTGATTTTAACTCAGTTCAAACTTTTGGATTTAAAGCAGCAACTAAGGCAGTCAGGCATTTACGTCGTTACTTAGCCTCATAAAATAATTTAAGCTGGCAGCCAACGCGTGGCATTTTTACTATGCGTCGATTTAACGTAACGACACTTAGTGCGAACCCAGATTTAGATACAAGAACGGCTCCCAATTGGGAGCCGTTTTTTCAGCACGAAGAAAGCAAGGAAGGAAACTTCATGCCTATTTATAGTTTAGTCGTGAGTGCTTTTGTGTGCTCGATTTAACGTAATGACACTTAGTGCGCACCCAGATTTAGACACAAGAACTGCTCCCAATTGGGGGCAGTTCTTCATTACAGAGTCACGCAATTGAACATAATAGGAATAATGAACACCGGATTTTAGGTGCCAGACGTCATATTTGGTGTGCTCAACTTTTTTGGATTTTTTAATGGATGGGAAAAAACATTCTGTAAATAGATTCTGAGTGGATCTAAGCGGCAAACAGCGCCCTTAGAACCTTGTAGGAAGACTTTACATCAGGAGAATGAAAATGAGCATACTTGAGCTATCTGAAATTGCATCTTGGATTATACCAATGACAGCATTCGTTAATGCTATAACTGGGCTGATTAAGATCTGTAAATCCTAGTATCTGAAATCTACAAATGAGTAACCCTACGATCGTTGTATTCGATTAAATGTTATAGGTTCGGCTTCCAATTGGGAGCCGTTCTTCGTTATGGAGTCGCGTAATTCCATATCAATAAATCAGAACATCTTATTGTATACAAGTACTTATATATAATTAAGGGTGGTATTGTGGAACCTTCTCATTTATTATGCGGGGTGGTGCAGAAAAGCACTAAAAAAAACAGTCACCAATCGGTGAAAATGACTAGGACTACTAGCAAAAAAAACAGGACTAAAAAATGAAAAAATTAATTAGGTATACAACCAACCAACTTCTATATGAGGATTATTACAATGCAAGAAAAGGAACTGATTTATAAAGGCGACACCGAGAAAAAACTAGAGAGCTTCCCAGCGGAACAGCGTGAGAAGTTCGTGGCAGATTTGGTTCGTTTGCAGTATGGGTTGCAGCCCATGATGAAAACGAAGTCAATGCAAGGTTTAGGCAAAGGTGTGATTGAAATTTGCAAAAACGGTAAACCAGCCTACCGAGTAGTTTATGTTATCAAGGATGAGACGGTGTATGTCCTTGAGGCTTTTGTTAAAACTTCAAATCAAACAGACAGTAAACACGAGAAAACGATTAAGCAGCGTTATCGTGATATATAAGTCTATTCAAAACAGCGGTTAAACCGCTGTTTTTTTAAGCTCCATTATAACTGGGCGCTCTCGGTTCATTGGGTTGAAGGTCATTTCTGAAAGGTAGCCTAGCTTACCCAAAATTTCAAAAGCTGAATCAATTGAAAACTTTGAAATTTTATTATTCATTAGATTACTAATTCTTGGCTGTGATACGCCAAGTTTTAATGACGCTTCTTTTTGTGTCCAACCGTTCTCCCTAATAATCTCACTTGCAATGATCATTAGCTTCACTTTTGTGGACAGCAAACTAAGTTCTACTGGATCTGAACTTAAAAGTTCTAAAGGACTTTTACTCATAAGCCAAACCTTGTTTTTTTGTAAATAAATAGAATGCCTAAAAGTAGGCGCGGGAATTATACAAATGTTTGTATAAATAACAAGGCCTAATATTGCACGCTAGCGTTACTTTTTCAATCCAAAATTTATGAAACATTAATGTTTGTGATTGTGATACCACCATCTCTGACAACTTGGTAATGATGGAATTGTAAATAAATTCAAACCCTAGCAGCCTTATTCGGCCCAAGATTCAGAAACAAAAAAGCCTCCCTTTGGGGAGGCTTTTTTGTTTGGAAAACTGATGACCGGTTAAAAGGATCATTGAGATCAATCGCTTTTGGGATTAATCTCTTTCCCTAGATGTGAAAAAACCACCCTGCAAGGTGGTTTATTTCGGAATACTTACACGAATTGAGACCTCGTTAAGTCCTTTCATGA
The DNA here is from genome assembly GCF_050337445.1 of Vibrio minamisatsumaniensis. Classification (NCBI taxonomy): domain Bacteria; kingdom Pseudomonadati; phylum Pseudomonadota; class Gammaproteobacteria; order Vibrionales; family Vibrionaceae; genus Vibrio; species Vibrio minamisatsumaniensis. Next base: position 4,877 of record NZ_JAKJSY010000138.1, read on the forward strand.
TAGCCATATCACGTAAGCACTTCAAGTACTCCTGCACTCTGTTTGGATTCAAGATGTTTTGGACAGAGCGACGCGCATCAGCCACCGACCAAGGGATATTCCAAAGGTGGCATGGTAAAGGCACTAATCAGAACTAAGCAAACGCTCGATAAATCCGCCCCTTGTAGCTGCTAGAGGGGATAAGCGGGAAAGGAATAAATGATTAGTGTTGTGAGACCGGAATGGGGGCGTAAAGCCTAACTCACAGCGCAGGGCAGCCCGAAAGGGTAAGAGACAAATCCCAATCTGAAAGCGACCATAGAGATACC
>NZ_JAKJSY010000139.1:0-5176 GCF_050337445.1 Vibrio minamisatsumaniensis
ATATCAAAACTAAGATCAGTGATTTGCACTCATTTTATTTAAAAATAACAGGTGCTTTTTTATTTGTAGAAATAATTCATTTGCTGGGGATTTATTGAAATTTTATTGACCATAGTTAAAAGTAAACCATAATCAATATGCGCCTTATTTGAATTTAATAATATTTAGTGAGGATAATATGAAAGTTATTTTAGTTTTTGTTATAAGCTGTTTTATAGCTTTGCCGAGTTACGCGACAGCTAAAAGTGGTTCTGAGTCAGGCCCCCTTGTTGATTGTAAACTTCCATCAGGAAAGACTGAATATATACCCAGCATGGTATGTCGCTTAAATGGTGGGGAAAAAATATGAAGAATCTTAAGCGGTCGACCCTTAGTGTTTACCGCTTAATGATTGATTAGATATACATTAGAAAACACTTGATCAATTACCACACATTCGAGCAATATCGTGGATAATTCAAATCAAAACAAGTTGTGCTCAAATAAAAATCCTCGATGGCGGTTTTCACCCCTAATGTCATAGCGATACCATAGATACCGCACTCGAGTCTCCAACCAATATAAGATGGAAGGTAAAGAAGAAAGAGCAACAAACATGATGTCCGAAATCAATGATGAAAAAACATTAAAAGTCAGACAAGCAACGCAACACGTTTAACCTACCGTGGTTTAATTATTGTTCGAGTAGCCAAGACAAAATCTTTTTACGTTCCTCTACGGATCCTTGTGCAAACCAATAGCTTGCCATTTCGACCGGTTTGCTGCCTTCTATTGATGTTAAGTCTTGCTCATTGCGATTATCAAACGCCCAATCACTGAACTGTGATTTATCATTAGCTGATGCTTTACTGTACCAGTATTCAACCATTTGCAGCGACTGATTTGCTTCACTTGAACGCTTAGATTCAGTTTTCGTTTTTTCAGAACCGGTGGTGACCGTAGCCAGATTAATCGAATTCACAGAATTATATCGATTGAGTTCTTTTACGTAATCGCGTGAAATACCACTCAATACGGGCAATACATCCTGTTTTACTTGAACTTCTTTTCCCGTTTCATCGGTAATCACAAATTGAGGATTCTTTTGGAATGCATTGGCATGCTCTTTACGACTAATTGGCGATTTCGTCGCAACATTTAAAGATACGTCTTCGGCATCAAATGTAAGAACAATAGGGTAGGAATTAAATTTCTCTTTCTCGCCTAGGTTGGATACCAGTTGCTCAACCCGTAAAACGATTTGATTTCGCCCATTTTCGAAATCAAACTTATCAGCTTTTGAAATGGAAAAGCCAACTTCTTCACCATGTACTACCAATGCTGAGATATTTCTATCTAACGTTAAATCGACAGCCGCCATCGGAGCGAATGAAGTAAGCATAGTACCAATAACGAACATTTTATTTATTACTTTCATTTATTTAACTCCTGGAGTGAAAAGAGCATTCTTATAAAAAGAATGCTCTTGATTTTGAGTATGGTTCAAGACAACTAGATTAGAAGTAGTATTCCATACCAGCTAGGATACGGTGACCCCATTCGCCATCATACTTGTTGTCTGAAGTATTGATCTTGTAGTTACGAGAATCAATGTACCAGTAAGAGCTTGGTAACAGGTAACCAAATCGAGCAGTAATCGCTTGGTCGCCACTGTCTGCGATACCATCAGCATCATCAGTCGCTGCGTAACCTGCTTTTAGAACGTACTTACTATCAATCACGTATTGAGCAGTCGCAGAGTAAGCGTTTTGGCCAACATTGCCCACTTCCATTGCTTTGTATGCTGCAGTAAGAGTTAGGTCGCCAAGGAATACCGAACCACCAACGATTGCATAATTACGGCTTTCAACAGTTTCTGTCGTATTTGAGCCTGCTGCATTCCATTTAACCCACGCGTCACTAATTACAACGTTACCGTTTTTATCAATCTCATACTTCTCCGGCTCATCTACACCTTGCGTGTACGAACCTTGGTGGTAGTAACCAGCGTGTACGCTGAACATACCTTTAGTGAAAGAGGTACCAATACTTGAAACCATTTGGTCGGTATCTTTCGTCATGCCACTCAATGTCGCTTGAACATTGAAACCACCGAAGTTAGCAGAGTCGAAACGTAGAACACTGTCTGCACGGTCTTGGTAACCGCCACCGATGTCATTATTCCAGTCAAATACGTTACCTAGACCAGGGTTTGAGTGTGGCCAGTCAACGTAGTTATAGGCAGCGACTAGCTGACGACCATATTTGAATTGACCTACGCCTTCAAAATCAAGACCAAGATAAGTATCACGCGCACCTAAACCACCTGTATTAGCGCCATTGTTCGCGTTACCACCTTCGATCTGCCAGATGAAGTTTGGAGAAATATCGTCAAACTCTACGACACCACGAAAACCAACACGTGATTCAATTTCAGCACCAACACTTTGAGTGTCGTTTGCGTCGATAAGAGTGATGTTACCCGCTGCTTGGCCGTAGAACTGAACGGCATCGCCCGCAAGTTGAATCGCTGCGTTAGCTGAACCAGATACAGCAGCAAAAGAAACTGCTGCGCCTAAAAGTGTACGTTTAAACATTTTGTCCATGGAATAAAACTCCTAAAAATGGATATAGCTGTTTGAATATTTCCCGCCTAAAGTTGGCCGCCGTAGAGAGAAATACCTTTTTTTGTTAGAGAATACTTATAACCGTAATTTCTCTATTTCGTTTCTGGTTATACACATCGTGCATCCATGGCAATAAGACTAACTTTACCCTCAGAAAGATCAATCAGAACTTAATTTCTATCTAAAAAAATATGAGTTGGTGCAAATTTACCGCCCACTTAGTGAACCTGATCGATAAATTGACAATCATCTATACCAAAAATAATAAACCACACAGAAACAACAACTTACAACACAGTCAATTAACATTAATTAGATATCACTCGCAATTTTATCATGCTAGTAAAGGCAATTCGTTAATATTGAACGTCATCACTGTCCTTATTCGACACTTCGTATAGACACGTAATTCTCAACAAGTAAAAAAATCGCAAATCTATAAATAATATAAAAAAGGCACTTCTATAAAGAAGTGCCTTTGATATTTTTTTACCTAAATTCAATTACGAAATAAGAGCAATAAGATCGTCTTCTGTTCTTATTTCAATACCTAAATCTTGCGCTTTCGTTAATTTAGAACCCGCAGCTTCGCCAGAGAATAAGATATCAGTGTTTTTAGAGACACTGCCCGTCACTTTTGCGCCTAATGCCTGCAATGCAGCTTTGGCTTCATTGCGGCCGAGTTGAGACAGAGAACCCGTTAACACAACCACCTTACCTTCTAATGGTCGATGTTGATCATCGGTAGCATCTTCGATGACAGGCCAATTCACACCCAGCTCTAGAAGTTGAGCCACTACGGCTCTGTTTTTCTCTTGTGAGAAAAAGCTGGTGATATGGCTCGCAACGATGTCGCCAATATCGGACACTTCAACCAATTGTTCATGTGTCGCGGCTTGAACCAACTCGAGCGTCTTGAAGTGTTGCGCTAAGTTCATTGCAGTCGCTTCACCCACTTCGCGAATACCTAACGAATAAAGGAAACGTGCCAATGTTGTGTCTTTGGCTTTATTAAGCGCACTTACTACATTCTGTGCCGATTTAGGCCCCATGCGGTCAAGTACCGTAATCACGCCCGCGCTGAGCTTGAACAGGTCAGCCGGTGTTTCTACCATTTCACGATCGACAAGCTGCTCTATCACCTTTACGCCAAGACCATCAACATCAAGCGCCTTTCTAGAGACAAAGTGCTTCAGTGCTTCTTTTCGCTGTGCCTGACAGACTAAACCACCAGTACAACAGGCTACAGCTTCGCCTTCTACACGCTCAACGGCTGAGCTACATACCGGACATGTCTTCGGAAATTCAATGTCTTTCGCCGTATCAGGACGACGATCTTGTACGACAGCCACAATTTGCGGAATAACATCACCAGCGCGGCGGATGATAACACTGTCGCCAACCTTTACCCCTAAACGAGCAATCTCATCGGCATTGTGTAGCGTCGCATTACTGACTGTCACACCGCCAACGAAGATAGGTTCCAGTTTAGCAACCGGTGTGACAACGAAGTGTCACCTTACGATGTACATTCAAAAAGTAAGATCCCTGTAATTACTAGCTACATATGAGAGGCTTGCCTATACTTTCTATTTGAGAATATCAAGTAGGGAAAAGATTATGGATGCTGAAGCAAAGCTCGCTCTCCTATCTACCTATCTTGACGATAATGTTTACGACTTGTTTACAGCCTACCTCAGTACTCGCCCTCGTAGACGCAGTACTGAGCTGATAAACGATTTTGCTACATATATAAATATCCTGCACACCCCTTTGAACAATGGGAGGTTGGGTGAAACTCAAAAGTGCCTACATTACGTCTATTCTCATACGTGCCAGATGTACGTATATGGAGGAGCAAAATGTCGGATTCTAGAGTGGCATTTACTCATGGAGTATCTAGCAATCCATGCTGTATTCGACGCCCTGGAAGCTGAGGAGGCTCTAGAACCATGTATGTTCCTAAGCCAGTCTGAATACAAAACTAACAAAGATAGGAAAATCCCAACGAAAATCTCTAGCCAATTTTCGATAAAACTAAGCGCAGCAGAGTTGTTCAACCATACGTTAAGAGTTTCTTGTCCACAGCAAATAGCAGTACGACTCAAAGAGCACGTACACTCATTCAAAGAGGTTAAAGCTCACCGTTCGCCTCTTATTACCTTCCTAAAGCAAATACACAGGGCCAATTCAGAGTGGTACAAATATCCAAAAGTCATTCAAGGAGAACTTTTAAAATTTAGAGGGAACCTTCTCGACAATATACATAGACAAACAGCCTACGGCTGCTTTCAGAATGTCAAAAACTCAATTGCTGTATTAATCGAGCATGGCCTTTTGCCCCAATATACTGAATTACCAAGCAACTTACACAGAAACTCAGTATGCGCCCCATAATCCCACGGGGCGTTTTAATTTCAGTGTGAGACGTTCCAAGGCAGAAGAGAGTTAATATCAGGCTCTGGCTTTGCCAGTTCTTTCATACATTTGACCATGTAATCGTAGAGTATCAGTCCGTTCGCTTTCGCCGTCTCGATGATGCTATACAGCAAAGCACTCGCATCAGCACC
>NZ_JAKJSY010000140.1:0-4696 GCF_050337445.1 Vibrio minamisatsumaniensis
ATCTGGTAGCGAGTCGTTTTTTCGATAACTTCTGCTTTAACAAAGCCACTGATATTGGCTGACTCCGTAGTTTGTAACTGCTGGCGCTTGGCATAAAAAGTAGAAAGACTTAACCCATTACGCTCACAGAAGACCCGTTGTGATAGATGACTGGATTGGTATTGCTCGAACAAGGTTTGCCATTCTTTGTTGGTGCGCCGTTTTGCCATTTCAAATCTCCTTGTAGTTGGAGATTTGATCTTATGGCGGACTGAGGATGATTAGAATGTGGGGTTTATGACGCGCTTACGGCGGTCACACAACCCGCTGGTATTCCTTGAGTCGTATATTAAAGGGGGGCAGAATTGGTGAGAGGGAGGGCAGCATGAGATAAGTGTCTGCTCTAATTGATATTTATCAGTTCAGACTTGTATGGCTATTTCCCAAACCCCTGAACCGTTTTTAGGTTTTGTTATATGAAAGTTACCTCATTCGTTTTAAAAAACTACCGACGCCTCGCCGATGTAACGTTAGTGCTTGACGATAAAACAACTGTTCTTGTCGGAGCTAACAATAGCGGAAAAACGTCCTGTATTGGAGCACTCCATACATTTCTGAAAAGTCCGGACAACTTAAAAATTCGAGATATATCAAAACGGAACTGGAAGAAAATTCAAAAGCTAGGTGTGGAAATTGAACAAGAGTTCCCTACCTGTGAGAAAATGCAGGAATTATCAGATGTTTTTGCTGGTTTATTGCCAAGTCTAGATATTGAAATCACAGCGGAAGCTACTGAGGCATACAGGGTTCGTGACATCCTTCCAGACCTAGAATGGCGCGGTGGGGCACTGTTTGTTCGCATAAATTATGAAGCGACTGATATTTTAAAACTCTTTCGTGAATACGTTGAGACGAGAAATGTAGTATCCAAACACAAAAGTAACGTTAGTCTTTGGCCACAAGATCTGTGCGAATTTTTGGAAAAAGGTCGTAACTTTAGTAAGTTCATTAAGCAAAAACATCACATTTTAAGTAAAGAGGTTGCACCTATTTCGAAAGATGTTTTGCAGCCCCTTAAATCCGACGCTTTGAAAAAATTAATTCGGGTTGATGTGATATCTGAGCAACGTGGCTTAGGTGCTGAGGATAATATCGAAAATAAAGGGCCATATTCTGAAAAGCAGCGGCTTAACAAGTTACTCCGTGAATATTACGACAGCATCTTGAATCCGGAAGATTTTCCTGAGGAGCAAGATCTTAAAGTTTTAAGTGAAAAGCAAACACTTGAAAAGAAATTTACCGCTAGATTAAATAAACAATTTAAAGCCCCTTTTGATGAATTAAAGAACATGGGCTATCCCGGTATTGGCGGTAATCCGTCGGTTGAGATTGCAGCAAAGGTTAGTGGTACAGATGCCGTCCAGAAATCTTCGTCAGTTCGATATCGATTTAACAAAGAGGAAGAAGAGTTTATTCCTGAAAGTTATTTAGGGCTTGGCTATCAAAATCTAATATATTTAACGTTCAGGCTTTTGGAATTTCGTGATAAATGGATGCGCGTAGGGAAGTCTGCTTTCACGGAAGACAATGTGGAAGAACAGATTGAGCCAATTCACTTGGTTTTGATCGAAGAGCCGGAGGTGAATCTTCATGCGCAAGTTCAACGTGTTTTTGTATCTAAAGCATATGATACGTTGAGAAATCATCCAAATTTATATAGTAAGAAGTCTAAAAAAGATATTCCTGAATACCAGACTCAACTCGTAATCAGTACACACTCCAGTCATATTATTAACGATGTTGACTTCAAAGATTTACGGTACTTCCGTCGAAATAATGCAGACGCCACAATAGAAATGGATCATACATCAATTGCAAATATGTCAGAGTTATTCGCTAACGCAAAAGCAGAACTTCAATTTGTAAGAAAGCACTTAAAGCTCACTCATTGTGACATCTTCTTTGCTGACGGCGTGATTTTTGTGGAGGGGCAAGCAGAACGCCTTCTTGTTCCAGAGTTCATTGCGAAGAGCTTTCCCAAGTTGACTAACCGATTTATATCTATGCTCGAAGTAAGCGGAGCGCACGCGCATAAGTATCGAGAACTGGTAGAGAAGCTTGGTGTTGTGACTTTAGTTCTAACCGACCTAGATTCTGTGGATCATGAAAATGGAAAATCTTGCTTTCCTCAAAAAGGAGTAAACCAGAAGACTAGCAATAATACTTTGAAGTCATGGCATCCAAAGAAACAAGCGTTGGATGACTTGATTGCCTTACCCGAAATTGAAAACGCTACAACTAACCAAGGCTCTCCGCTTTATATTGCTTACCAGAAGCCAATACAGATTTCAGGGAAAGAAGTTCTATCCCGAACATTTGAAGATGCCTTCGTTTTAGAAAACTTTAGCAATGAGTACTTTCAGAAGAAAAATATATTTAAAGAAGCAAAAGCTGCTCATGAAAATTCTACTAAGCTGTTGTCAAAATCACTTTATGACTATGTGCAAGGTCTAAAAAAGGGAGACTTCGCTTTTGATTGCCTCTTTCATCTAGCAGACAATGAAAATAACAGCTTCATCCCCCCCAAATACATGAGTGATGGTCTTAAGTGGCTTGAAAAACAATTGTCGCCGAATGCATAGGGGGAAATTATGTTAGACGAATTTTACTTGGCATCAACTAAAGCCAGAGATCATGATAGTAGTGTTGATACCTGCATTGGTGAGTGCCTAACCATAGGTTCTGGAAAAAGCTTTATTACCTTCGCAGGAGCAGGCTCTGGTAAAACATATTCCTTAAAAAAAGCTCTTGATGTCCTCAAAGAACGGTACTTTGAGAATTTCACTCGTCTAGGAAAGAAAATTGCTGTTGTAACTTTTACAAACAACGCAGCCGACGAAATCAAAGATCGGATAGAGCAAAGTCCAATATTTACTGTTTCGACTATCCATAGTTTTTGCTGGTCGACAATTGAAGGTTTCAACGAGGATATTCGCAAGTGGTACTTAGAGAAAATCCCCAACGATATCGTGAAGCTTGAAGAGGAGGAAAAGCGTGGCCGCGCAGGAACTGCTGCATCAGACAATCGAAAGAGAACAATCGTTAGATTGCAAAAGAAAAAGGAATGGTTAGCAGAGTCGCGTGCATTTATTTACGATCCAAATGGTGTTAACTCCGACCCAAGTGCGTTATCTCATCAAGATGTATTAGATATTTTTTCTGCATTTTTGATTACCAAGCCAATGATGGCTGAATTAATAGTAGATCAATACCCTTTCATATTTATCGATGAAAGTCAGGATACCAACAAAGATGTAGTACGTGCATTTTTTGAACTGCGAGCAACTAAATCAGAGAAAGTTGTCATCGGTTTATTTGGGGATACGATGCAACGCATTTTCGGTGGGGGAGAGCCGTCTCTAGGTAAGACTAAGTTGACCGGCTTGATCTCTTTTGATAAGGAGATGAATCACAGATCAACACGACGTATAGTTGGTCTGGGTAATCAAATTCGTAGTGAAGTAGATCAAAAGAAACAGTATGCCCTGCACGGAGCGGCAGAAGGTCACGTACGATATTTTTTATTACCTAAAGATACTTCAAACAAAAACAACATTGAGTCAAAGATTCGCAAATCTATGGCAAAAATCACGGGTGACACGGACTGGACAGACACTCAATCCAAAGAAACGGCTATCTTACTATTGGAACATAAAATGGCTGGGCGTCGACTTGGCTTTGTTGATCTTTGGGATAAGCTATCTAAATCCAAAAAGATTAAAGATCAAATTTCTGATGGTAAAAATACAGAACTGAACTTTTTCTCTAGCATTGTATTTCCCATGGCTGAGGCGAGTCTTAGTGAAAATCGAGCTGATTTAATGTCTATCTTGAGAGAGAGTAAATCGCCCCTTTTGGAAGCTAATGTGTTTGACGTTAACAAGGAAGATCCGCTAGTGCTTGCCCGCACAGCAGAACATGCATTTAGAGATGTGATCTCAAATAAAGAGGTCACCTTTCGTAAAGTTCTACAAATGCTCTCTGAATATAATTTACTGAAACTTCCTGAAAAATTGCAGCCATTTGTTGCGGCTAAAGAAAGTGTAACCATATCAGCTCCTAAAAAAACAATTGCTACACAAGAGATCGAATTACATGAAGAAAGTGAGATTTCTGCTTGGACAGAAGCACTAGAGACTAACTTCTTCCAAATTCGTAACTATAAAAACTATGTTGATGATAATTCAATCTTTCGAACTCATCAGGGTGTTAAGGGTAATGAATTTGAGCGTGTTATGGTAATCATGGATGACAATGAAGCGCACGGTAATTCATTCTCCTATGAGCAGTATTTTGGAGTGAAGGAGCTTTCTAAAGACAGTAAGAAAAAGCAGGATGCGGGAGAGGTGATCTGCTCCAGTTAGACTGGACACCGCATTAAGCTACATATTGTTTTTCAAAGTTAACTGGGCTTAGATACCCAAGAGCACTGTGCCTTCTTGTTCGATTATAATCAACTTCAATGTATTCAAAAAGTGCTTGGCGCATCTCTTCTCGCGTCATTATCGGCTCGTATTGGATGACTTCTACTTTCATTGAGTGGAAAAAGCTTTCAACACAGGCGTTATCCCAGCAATTTCCCTTCCTACTCATACTTTGTTTTAAATTATGAGCTGCGATTAAGTCTCGGTAGTCTTTTGAGCAATATTGGCTACCT
>NZ_JAKJSY010000023.1:0-59299 GCF_050337445.1 Vibrio minamisatsumaniensis
GAAAATCGCCGCAATACTTATTGTCTTTATCAACAATTTTAGCATTTAATTTATTATATCGTTTCACTTCATCGCTATCTGGTTCTGATGAGCAAACCCCTGCTGGCGTTTCTTGAGCATTATCAAGTTCATTAATATCATCGATAGCATTTAACTCWTGGCTTATTTCTTTCCCTGAGAAATAGTTAGCCATTATATCGATCCCCCTTGAAAGTGTTTCCTCACCCTCAGATTTTGATATCGCTTTGTAGCTTTTCAGGAAAGTTTGAAAGTTATGAGCAGCCAAATTCTCATACTCTCTCACACTCTTGGCTATATTTTTGTAAATAAAATTGACACCACCTTTCCTAACTTTTCTTGGGTTATAATGTATCTCGCACCCCAAATCTGATATTAATTTAGGTATCCTTCTTAAATTACCGGCGTCTATCCTTTTTGCACCATTTACTTCACACGGCTCTATAAATAAATGATTTTCGAGATTGTGTTTTTTTCTGAATTCAGAAGTTAGGTTATCTCTGACAAATAGAATATCTCTTACAACCGATCTTAAGTCTCGGTCTGCAACTGAATTGCTATCAAAATCATATTGACTTGGCTTATATGAGCGCCTATTTTTAATCAAAACCAAGTCATAGTTTTCTTGATTAGTTATAGGGTTAACTCTTTTGGTTAATCTATCTAGTGATAAGTCCAATAATGGCTGTTGATTCCAACCTGTCTTTATTTGTATCTTTGCATAATAGAAATATATTTTATCACGTAAAGATGTATTTTTACATCTTAGTGCTTTCTCTATATAGAAAGCCAACTCTCTAACTTCTTCCACTGTATAGTGTTTATCGCTATTACCAGAAATCTTTTTAATTTTCTCATCTTTAGCGGTTGATATAACATACACATCAGGAATCTCTCCAGCAAACTCACCAATAATACTCCTAAATGAATTTCTATAGTGCATAATTGTTGTAGAATTTTCGCTCTTATCTTTTACAAGAGATTGAAATATCTCTAAGCAAGTAACGCCTATATTGTATTTTCTATCAACAAAGGCTAATAATCCATTATCTTTTATTGCCTCTAATTGTTTGCTGGATAACCTTGGCAAAACTTTTTTTAAACCAGCTATAAAATTCTGAAGTTTTGAGTGATAGGTTATTTCAGACATATCAATCTGGTCTAGATTTCGCATATATTCTTCATGTTTTACCTTGAAGTCATGGAAAGCCTTTTCTGATAAATCCCCTAAGACATCTAGACTCATAGGTTTAATTTCATCATTTCTTGATATGCCGCTAAAATATAGCGTATATGGAGAGTCTTTTATAACAAAGACTTCTTTATTGAAGTGATGCTTTAGTATTGATAATCCAAGACGATATAGTGACTTTGCTCCAATTAATCTGGCGCGGTCATTGATCCTATCATTGATATCTTCTTTATCTAAATAATTAAGACCTAATCTGCATAACTCATTAAACTCATTAAACTCATTATCAGATAGTATCTCTTTTAGCAGTGGAAGGCCGATAGAATCAAAGTCTGAAAAGTAATGCATGACAGTGGTTCTACTTACTCCCTTAAATTCATGTTCTGTAGCTATATCAGCTAATTCATTGAATATTACCTTTGAGTGCTTGTAGGTATTCTTTAAAAATACCTCTCCTCCTTGTAACTTTATTGGCACTCTATAATTTGGGTAATCAATACCTAGCTGAGCCAAGACTTCAATCATAGATTTATGGTTAAAATGATCTACATTTCTCTTTAAATCTTCTGACAAATCTATGTTTTCATTGAATATCGACAGATTTATATCAGTGAATATTTCTTTATACTTATCACTACTTTTTATGTATTCAATTGCTTCTAATGCACCAATTATACTCAACCTGACAGTGCCTTCTTTAACATCATTACTTAGTTTCTTAACTTTCCAATCAACAAGTGCATCGAAGAACTCAATCGACACATGGTAAGCACTGTATAACACTGGGGTATCAACCCCTTCATGTTTAGTTGTTGTAATTAAATCAGCCTGTTTATAAACACCATTAGAGTAATTTATTAAGTTAGTTAGTTGTTTTATTAGTAGCGAAGCTGATTTTTCGTCACTTGCATTGTATATGGTATACTCAAGATCGATCCAATCCACCTTATTGATTATAAGTGGAAGCAAACCTTTTTCTTTTAACTTCTTGATTTGCTGATTATTCAAAAGAGGTAAGATGTCAAAAAAACCTTTGATAGAGCCAGCAAGCGTTACTGATAATCCACCATGTTTGTAAACAGAGGAAGTTAAGTTTCTTAGATCTTGAAAAAGCTTTGTACCAAAAAGTCCATGATTAAAAATGAGATCACTGTGTAATTGAAGTCGGTACTCATTACCTACCAGGGTCTCTGTAGTAACTATTTTAGATGTTGCATAAATACCATGAGAGTAATTTATGGTATTTGCTAAAGCCTTTCTTAATCCTACTGCTTTTTTGGGGTTAGAAGCATGAGCAGCATGAATAAGATATTCTAACTCAACCCATGCCTCTGTTTCTTCTAACAAGAAGCTTACGCCAGAACCTCTCAATACCTTAAGGTTTTCATCGGGTAAACAGTCCAAGAGTTCAAAGAAATAATTTATTGTTTGGCGCTTTGTGTCCCTTGATGCTCCCGCAGGTAGAGGAGTTATGATTATGCTATCTAATTGCTTCAGTAGCCTAGAATCTTGCAAATGATGCCTTTCAATGATGGATCCATTCTTCTCGTGAAACTTTTTAACCATGTTTGCTTCACTTATTGTCATCCCTGTTCCTCACTTCCTAGCTCTCTTACTGAAGCTTCCACTTCTTTACTTAGCTCCTGTTTTTCCTGAGTTAAACGTTCTTCAACATCCTTGTAAATTTCACTAACCCACAGGTCTAATTTCTCATCATATGTAATGCCTCTAGCCACATTAACGTAATGCTGTAATGTAGTGTCCCAGCTATTGTGACCTAGCAGCTCCATAACCTTCCATTTGATGAAACCTAATGGCATCCCCATAGCGAACATAGCTTTAATTAGCCTTGTAGCATATGTGGCTCTAGAGCCATGAAAGTGCGGCTCATCAAGGATTAAGTTGCCTTTTTTTCTGAGTTCTGGTCTCGATTTGGAAACAATATTAATAACAGAGCGCTCAGAGATTCTGACCCCACGTTGGTTTATAAATAATGGCTTGCCGTGTGTTTTTTCGTAGGCTAATGCATCGGAGTGCTCAGGAAGGCTTTCTAAGTAGGATTTGTACTTAGGCATGTGCTTGAGTCGTTTTGCAGAATTCTTATGGGCAAAAAGGCGTGACATCAGTTTCTTGGGGACTAATACGGTTCTTCGCTTGTCATTTTTGCCAATTATCTCAACATCGAATACTGATTTATCAGAGAGTTCAGGATCGACAATTTGTTCATCAGGTAAGCGGGTTATTTCTTTAGCTCTGAGACCCACCTGAAAACCTAAATCAGCCCAGAGGCGTCTTGTCTCATACTGCATGTATTGAGTTCCGAAAAAAGCCGTCATTTCAGCTAGTGACCAAGGCTGATTGTCTCGTTTCACCTTATCCGATTTGTGTTTCTTCGGTACTCTTAGGTCAGTTGTTTGTACTTGGAGTGGTTTCTTATATGCAGAAATAACAGCATCAGGAGCAAAGAGAAAATCCAACTCATCATCGTCTTTATCCTTGCCCTTGGATACTGAAACGTACTTGTAATCAAAAGGGATCTTGTCAATTCGACCAGTCTTATACATCCATTCGTAAAACTGTTTAACGTGCAAGAGTAAAAGGTTCCCAGTGCTGAACTCTATCTCTCTAGATTTCACTCTATCAATGACATGGCTTTTAAATCGGTATGGCGGCAGCCATAGTTTCTGGTCAGCAGAGAAAGTGTTTAGTAGGCCATCGTAAATATCTAAGCTCTCTTCTTCGCAGAAAGTAAGGTATGCTTTGAGTGAAGCTGCTATCTTATCAAGTGTGACCACCTGAACTGTCTCACCATCGTTATCTCTATTCTTGTCCTCTATATCCTTGTAATTAACACGACCTGTGTATTTCTGCTGTAAGAACAAGTTAGCATCAAGGCATTCACTCATCATAGAAGTGCTATGCAACACGGGAAACTTAAGTACCACTTCTGGTGCCTGATATTTGATAACTCTTAAATGTTCACCATTCAGTTCTTCTGTCTCTCCATTGAAAGAACCTAATGCACCTACTTCTAATTCGATAGCCTTCTTAAGAATCATATGGATGACCACAGTTAAGTAACACTAACTAAAAAGTAACACTTTCCACATTGCTTTCCAGGTGACACCTCTATAAATGTGATCGAGGTGACGGTGATGCTCGCTTACCTTGTTGCTGACCAATAATATCTTGTAGATCGCGATTGTTTGACCCATCAACCGGATGGTACTCGGTTCGATATAAGCCCAGTTGAGCCTGACCACACAGGTCCGCACAAACCTCCAGCAACGTTTGTGCGGATTTGTGATCACCTCTTCCAACCAACGCAGCCTGATCACCATTATGATGAGGAACAACTAAGCAGCGTTCAACACTGTCGGCGGCTAACGTTGCTGGCAACACGCCCTTTACTGATCTCAACTCTCCTGACAACGCCAACTCTCCGATGAATTCATGCTGCGCTATTTTTGATGTGGGTAATTGTTCCGATGCCACCAATATACCCAGCGCAATTGGCAAATCAAAACGACCACCTTCCTTGGGCAAATCAGCAGGAGCAAGATTGACGGTGATTCTCTTCGATGGAAACTCAAAGCGAGAATTGATAATGGCGCTTCTCACTCGATCTTTAGACTCCTTAACCGTTGTTTCAGGTAGACCCACCAGTGTAAAGCCAGGCATTCCGTTACTTATATGCACCTCAACAGTCACTTCTGGCGCCTCTACACCCACACTAGCTCGACTGTGAATTATCGCGAGTCCCATAATTTTCCTTTGTCTTTGATTTAAAAGTATTCACTCTGGATATTCATGCTTCACCAAAGCGATAAGGTTGTTATATAGCGTGATGGAATGGTATTTTAATGTGAAAAAAGAATGACATTTTCCTTGTCATGCGGCAGATTTGTGTGATAACACTAGAGATGTAGACATTTACTGAAGACAATAAACGAGAAAACTCGAATTTTATGATTTTTAACGCTCGCATTTACGCACTGATTAACCTGATTATCGTAGTCATTATTGGGACGGCGCGGGGGCGAGTGGGAAAAAAGTAACCACGAATTAGAAAAAACCCCCGCACTGAAAAGTCCGGGGGTTTTTTCTAATTTAATGATTCGATTTTTATAATTTTGATTATTTTCGGCTTTGCCGATTTACAGGAAGAATGGGAGCACAAGATGTGCAGAGACAATGGAAACAATGACCAAAATAAAGGTAATACGGAGGAATTACGATGAAAGGCGCAGAACTTGTCGTATCCGCACTCAAGCAACAAGGCATTGAGACCATTTTTGGTTACCCTGGTGGTGCCATCATGCCCATCTACGATGCTCTCTATGATGGGGGTGTCGAACACATCCTATGTCGCCACGAGCAAGGCGCTGCAATGGCCGCCATCGGCATGGCTCGAGCAACACAAGAGGTCGCGGTTTGCATGGCCACCTCAGGACCAGGGGCAACCAACTTAGTCACAGGTCTTGCTGATGCCTTTATGGATTCCATCCCACTCGTTGCCATTACCGGTCAAGTCGCTAGCTCTCACATCGGCACGGATGCATTCCAAGAAATGGATGTGATTGGTATGTCTCTATCTTGTACTAAGCACAGCTACCTAGTGACTGACATTGAAGACCTTGCGCCAACACTCGCAGAAGCGTTTGTGGTAGCAAAATCTGGTCGGCCTGGTCCGGTTATCGTCGATATCGCTAAAGATGTTCAACTAGCAGAAGCACCCGTTAACACTCTTCCTGAATTTACGCCACCCGCCATACCTGTTGCAGCCACTGATGCCATTGAACAGGCACAATACTTTTTGTCTCAAGCGACCCGCCCGGTTTTATACGTTGGGGGGGGCGTTCAACTTGCTAAAGCCACCGATGCAGTTCGTGAGTTTTTACGCCTTAACCCCATGCCAGCAGTAAGCACACTCAAAGGCTTAGGT
The DNA here is from genome assembly GCF_050337445.1 of Vibrio minamisatsumaniensis. Classification (NCBI taxonomy): domain Bacteria; kingdom Pseudomonadati; phylum Pseudomonadota; class Gammaproteobacteria; order Vibrionales; family Vibrionaceae; genus Vibrio; species Vibrio minamisatsumaniensis. Next base: position 6,156 of record NZ_JAKJSY010000023.1, read on the forward strand.
ACGATCGAACGTGACGACCCACACTACCTTGGCATGCTGGGTATGCACGGCACTAAAGCCGCTAACCTTGTGGTTCAAGAGAGTGACCTATTGATTGTTGTTGGTGCTCGTTTTGATGACCGAGTAACAGGCAAACTCGATACCTTCGCGCCGCATGCTAAGGTTATCCATATTGATATCGATGCCGCCGAGTTCAGTAAACTTCGCCTTGCCGATGCACCAATTCGCGGCGACATTAACAAGGTTATGCCTCAGTTAGAACTGACTCAAGATATCTCCTCTTGGGTTCACCACTCTGAAGGCCTTCGTCGCTCATTCAAATGGCGTTACGACCACCCTGGCGATTTGATCTTTGCTCCACTGCTGTTGAAGCAACTGTCAGATATGATGCCAGCAAGCTCTATTGTTTCAACCGATGTCGGCCAACACCAAATGTGGGCCGCTCAACACATTCAGCCACGCGATCCACAGAACTTCATCACCTCTGCCGGTTTAGGCACCATGGGCTTTGGCTTACCCGCAGCAATGGGCGCCTCGGTTGGCCGTCCAGATGACCAATCAATTCTTATCTCTGGTGACGGCTCGTTCATGATGAACGTGCAAGAACTTGGCACGTTGAAGCGTCGCCAAATCCCAGTGAAAATGGTACTGCTTAATAACTCTCGCTTGGGTATGGTTCGTCAATGGCAATCGCTGTTCTTTGACGGTCGCCACAGTGAAACCATCCTGGATGACAACCCTGACTTCGTGATGCTCGCGAAAGCATTCGATATCCCAGGAAAAACCATCACTCGTAAAGAGGAAGTCGAGCCAGCACTGAAAGAGATGCTAGAGAGCAAAACCGCTTACCTCCTTCATGTCCTGATCGATGAAGAAGAAAATGTATGGCCACTAGTACCGCCAGGTGCTTCAAACAGTGAGATGTTGGAGAACACATAACATGAAAAGATACCTATTAGACATCAAAGCCGATGATAAGCCAGTACTACTAGAGCGTGTTCTTCGTGTTATCCGTCACCGTGGCTTCATTGTCAAACAAGTAGCTGGTACTCAAAACCAAGAGAGTAAAGTGGCAAGTGTTGAGATCATTGTCGACAGTGACCGCCCGATATCTTTCTTGGTGAATCAAATCGAAAAATTATGGGATGTACGTACCGTTGACGTTATCTCTATCAGTCGTAATGAGCTACCAAACAACAACCTACAACAAAAGATCAATGCTTGAGGAACCACTGAAGATCAGTGGGGCTGGTTAGACGACGTTTACTCAGAAAACCATCGACCTATGAATCAGTAAGCAATAGCCAAATATTTTATAAGGAATTAAGTAATGCCTATCTATCGTTCAGCAACGACTACCCACGGACGCAACATGGCTGGTGCGCGCGCTTTATGGCGTGCAACTGGCGTCAAAGATGATGACTTCGGTAAGCCAATCATCGCCGTTGTAAACTCTTTCACTCAATTCGTACCAGGCCACGTGCACCTAAAAGATATGGGGCAACTGGTTGCAGGTGAAATCGAGAAAGCGGGCGGCATCGCTAAAGAATTCAACACCATTGCTGTCGATGACGGTATCGCTATGGGTCACGGCGGCATGTTGTACTCACTGCCATCACGTGAGCTTATTGCAGACTCAGTTGAGTACATGGTCAATGCGCACTGTGCTGATGCGATGGTATGTATCTCTAACTGTGACAAAATCACCCCAGGGATGATGATGGCAGCAATGCGCCTTAACATCCCGGTGATCTTTGTATCTGGCGGTCCAATGGAAGCGGGTAAAACCAAGCTTTCAGATCAAATCATCAAACTCGACCTGGTTGACGCGATGGTTCAGGGTGCCGATCCAACCATTTCTGATGAGCAAAGTGAACAGGTAGAGCGTTCTGCTTGTCCGACTTGTGGCTCATGTTCAGGCATGTTCACAGCTAACTCAATGAACTGTTTAACAGAAGCGCTTGGCCTATCTCAGCCAGGTAACGGTTCTATGTTGGCAACGCACGCAGACCGTAAAGAACTATTCATCAATGCCGGTAAACGTATCGTTGAGTTGACTAAGCGCTACTACGAGCAAGATGATGAATCAGCACTGCCACGCAACATCGCTAATCGCGCAGCATTTGATAATGCCATGGCGCTTGATATTGCGATGGGGGGTTCAAGTAACACCGTTCTTCACCTTTTAGCTGCCGCTCAAGAAGGCGACATTGATTTTGATATGAGTGATATCGATGCAATGTCTCGTCGTGTTCCTCACCTATGTAAAGTGGCACCGTCAACACCGAAATACCACATGGAAGACGTTCACCGCGCGGGTGGGGTTATGGCAATCCTAGGGGAACTTGACCGTGCGGGACTGATCAATAACCAAACTCGTACTGTGCTTGGTCTAAGCATGCAAGAGCAGCTCGCTCAATACGACATCATGCAGACAGAAGACGAAGCGGTACTCAAGTTCTTCCGCGCGGGACCTGCAGGCATCCGCACCACCAAAGCTTTCTCACAAGATTGTCGTTGGGATCGCCTGGATGACGACCGCGTCGATGGTTGTATTCGTGCCAAAGAGCACGCATTCAGCCCTGAAGGTGGCCTCGCGGTACTTTCCGGGAACATCGCCGTTGATGGTTGTATCGTTAAGACCGCTGGCGTTGATGAAGAAAACCTAAAATTCCAAGGCCCTGCGATCGTATTCGAAAGCCAAGATAGTGCCGTTGACGGCATCTTGGGTGGAAAAGTCAAAGCCGGTGAAGTGGTTGTTATTCGTTACGAAGGTCCGAAAGGTGGCCCGGGCATGCAAGAGATGCTTTACCCAACCACTTACCTAAAATCGATGGGCTTAGGCAAGTCTTGTGCTTTGCTAACAGACGGTCGTTTCTCTGGTGGTACTTCGGGTCTATCGATTGGTCACGCCTCTCCAGAAGCAGCAAGCGGCGGCGTCATTGCCCTTGTAAATACTGGCGATATTATCACTATTGATATACCTAACCGTTCAATCACACTTGATGTGCCAGAAGCAGAGTTAGCAGCGCGTCGTGTTAAGCAAGACGCACTTGGTTGGAAACCAGAAAACCGTCAACGTGAAGTCTCTTTCGCACTGAAAGCTTACGCAAGCATGGCGACCAGTGCCGATAAAGGCGCGGTACGTGATAAGTCGAAACTAGAGGGCTAATCGATGAGTGATGACACTTCCAGTACCCAGAAACAAACTGGCGCAGATTATCTGCGCCAGATCCTGAGAGCACCGGTTTATGAAGCGGCAATTGTGACTCCTCTTCAGGATATGCCACGCTTAAGCGCTCGTATCGGCAATCGGGTTCAGCTAAAACGCGAAGACCGTCAACCAGTACATTCGTTCAAGTTGCGTGGTGCCTATAACATGGTATCAAACCTCACTGAGCAGCAAAAAGCCGCCGGTGTGATTGCCGCATCGGCAGGGAACCACGCTCAAGGTATGGCGCTATCAGGCTCTAAATTGGGGATTCAAACCACCATTGTGATGCCAAAAACCACTCCGGATATTAAGGTCGATGCAGTACGCGGATTCGGTGGTCATGTGGTTCTGCACGGCAGCAACTTTGATGAAGCTAAAGATGAAGCCGAACGCCTCGCTTCTGAACATGGCTACACCTTTGTCCCTCCTTTCGATCACCCATTGGTGATTGCTGGACAAGGCACAATGGGGATGGAGATGCTGCAGCAAAACGGTCACATGGATTATATCTTTGTCCCCGTCGGTGGTGGTGGCTTAGCCGCTGGTGTTGCTGTGTTAATAAAACAGCTGATGCCAGAAATTAAAGTGATTGCGGTTGAGCCTGAAGACTCTTCTTGCTTAAAGGCGGCACTCGATGCGGGTGAGCCAGTGATACTGGATCAAGTCAGTATGTTTGCTGATGGTGTTGCGGTTAAACGCATTGGTGAAGAAACCTTCCGCCTTTGCCAACAGTACATTGACGGCCACGTTGCGGTTTCGAGCGATGAAATCTGCTCTGCGGTGAAAGACATCTTTGAAGACACTCGTGCAATTGCCGAGCCTTCAGGTGCACTTGCTCTGGCTGGTTTAAAAAAGTTTGCCGAACAAAACCAACTGCAAGATAAGCAACTGGCAACAGTACTGTCAGGTGCCAATACGAACTTTCACGGTCTACGCTATGTGTCTGAACGTTGCGAGTTAGGTGAGAAACGAGAAGGTCTACTTGCGGTGACGATTCCAGAACGTCAAGGCGCATTCTTAGAGTTCTGTAACTTGATTGGCGGCCGAGCCGTGACTGAGTTTAACTACCGCCACAATGACGAAAGCTTAGCGAATATCTTCGTTGGTGTTCGTCTACAGGGTGGCCAAGAAGAACTTGAGCATATCATCAACGATCTACGCGAAGGAGGCTATCCGGTTGTCGATCTTTCTGATGATGAGATGGCAAAACTGCACATTCGCTACATGATTGGTGGTAAACCATCAAAACCATTGAAAGAACGCTTATACAGTTTTGAGTTTCCAGAATACCCAGGTGCATTGATTAAGTTCCTTAGCACCTTAGGAACTCACTGGAACATTAGCCTGTTCAACTACCGTAATCATGGTGCCGATTACGGTCGTGTATTGTGTGGTTTTGAGCTTGGCGATGATGATTTGGCTCAGTTTTCAACTCACTTAAGAGAACTGGGGTATCAGTGCAAAGATGAAACCGATAACCCTTCTTACAAGTTCTTCTTGTCTTAAGAGTGAGTTATCAAACTCAAAAGAGCGAGTGTTTACTCGCTCTTTTTATTTGTGCGCTTTCAGATAAAACCTCATACGATCCGATTTAAATGAGATCATTAAAGTGCTTTGCGATGATCCAGCCAATCTTGATAAAGCTGCTCACTCGATCCTAAATATTTAACCATCCAATCGATCAATTTATGATTGTCGTCTTTACGCCACACTAAGCAGCAATGACTCTGTGGGCTTGGTTCGGGGAGTACTTTCTCTACCAACAAACCTTGTTCGATGATAGGTGCTGCAATGTGCCTTGGCATATAACCCACCCCAACACCACTCTTAAGACATTCTATAGCGCTATACCAGTTGGGTAACAACAGGCGCCTTTGATTAGAATAATGGCCCGTATGCCGCTTAGGGAGTACGCTAGAAGTATCATCCAAACATATTGCTAGGTACTGACTCACAACGGCTTCATTGAGGTTTTGCTCTCGCACACAAGGGTGACCAGGCGACATCACAAACGCCCAGTCTAACCGTCCCATATCTTTAACCTCAAAGTCGCCACCGACTGGAATTGCCGAGGTAGCACCAATCACGATATCAGCCCGCCCCTGTGCAATGGCCTCCCAAGAACCGTTAAATACCTCCATGTTGATCTGAAGCTCGGCAAACTCAAAGGTTTGATAGAACGCTTCAATCATTGGCTTCATCTGGTCGAGCTTAACCACATTATCGAGCGTTAAACGTAAGGTTCTTTTCCAACCACGTGCAGCCCGTCGAGTCTGGGCACTGACCTCTTCCATCTGTCTCAGTAATGCACGTGCCTCTTCAATGAACAACTCACCGGCAGGCGTCAACTCAACCTTTCTCGGTAAGCGCCTGAACAGTAAAACATCCAGCTCTTGCTCAACTTGCCTAACGCCATAGCTGATCGCTGAAGGTACTTTGTGCAATTGTTCTGCGGCAGCAGTAAAGCTGCCCAATCGAGCGACAGTATCGAGCATTTCTAATGAGGATTTAGAGAACATAAGCCTTCAAATTTTTTGATTGATAACCACATATTTTAGCGTTTTATTTTACCATCACTGAAAAATAGAATGTCAGCATAGATAAGAAGGGATATAAGCCCCTTAATTATCAAACAATTTTTTTGATGATAAAACATCACCACCTTCAGTTTAATGGCATCTTATGAATATATCTAAATTTCAATTGATCTACCTTGCGGTACTTTCCATGCTTGGTTTTATTGCGACTGATATGTACCTTCCAGCATTTAAGGCAATGGAAGTCGATTTCGCAACGGGCCCAGAGCAAATCGCACTGTCTCTCACCGTATTCCTGGGCGGTATGGCCATTGGTCAGCTTCTGTGGGGTCTAGCGAGTGACAAATTTGGTCACCGCAATACGCTTGCGGTTGGTCTTGTTATCTTTACTGCCGCTTCATTCGGTTTGGCATTCAGCACCGAGGTTTGGCATTTGCTGACCCTGCGCTTCATTCAAGCAATCGGAGTGTGTGCTCCTGCGGTCATTTGGCAAGCGATGGTTATCAAGCGTTACTCTCAAGGCAGTAGCCAGCAAATTTTTGCAACCATCATGCCTCTTGTTGCGTTATCTCCAGCATTAGCACCTCAACTGGGGGTGTTACTCGCGAACAACTTCGGTTGGCACAGTATCTTTGTCACATTGACGCTAATGGGCGCATTACTGATCGCAACGACAATGGCTCAACCAAAAGAGACGCCAGAAGTAAAACAAACGTCGATCAAAACTGACATTAAAATGCTACTTCAATCCAAGCCATACCTAGGCAATGTGTTGATGTTTGCATCGGCATCGGCAGCATTCTTCGCTTACCTCACGGGTATGCCGGAAATCATGGCTCAATTGGGTTATGAAGCAAAAGACATTGGCCTTAGCTTTATCCCACAAACGATTGCATTTATGGCAGGGGGTTACTTCGGTAAGCAAGCCGTCAAAAAGTATGGTGATGGCATCGTATTACGAAACTTGATAGGTCTGTTTAGTGTTGCTGCGTTACTGATTTTCATCGCATCACAATGGGCGCTGACATCCATTTGGCCTCTACTCGCACCGTTCTGTCTGATTGCAGTCGCAAACGGCGCACTTTACCCAATTGTAGTAAACCGTGCACTATCAAGCGCAAAACAGAGCCCAGCTACGGCTGCCGGACTACAGAACAGCCTGCAAATAAGTGTTAGTAGCCTCTCAAGCGCACTCGTAGCCGCAATGGCGAGCCAAGCATTGAGCGCAACGGGTATCGCTGTGGTGATTTGTTTAGGTACTTTATGGATTGGCTATATCATGTCGAACAAAGAACTGTCTGATCACTTTGTTGCGCCAGATAATTCACGCGTAGTAGCCGATGAGAAACAAGATTAATTTCTTGTGCAATAAAAACCAAAAAAGAGCGACTTGACTCGCTCTTTTTTAGAAGAAAAAACCAGTCGCTGTGCGACTGGTTTTAATTAAAATCATCGTTTTATTTCGAGGCTACTTTTTCTTAGTCGGACGCTGCCAGTTGGCAATTTTACGTTCTTTTGCTCGGCTAATAACCAGTTCATTCTCAGAAACATCACGTGTCACCGTTGAACCCGCTCCGACAGTTGCACCATTACCAATCGTGACAGGCGCAATCAGCTGACTGTCTGAACCAACAAATACGTCATCGCCAATGATGGTTTTAAACTTGTTCACACCATCGTAGTTGCATGTGATAGCACCGGCCCCCACATTTACGCGCTGGCCAATTTCAGCATCACCAAGATACGTTAAATGGTTGGCTTTAGAGCCCTCACCAAGGCGAGTATTCTTCACTTCAACAAAATTACCCACGTGTGAATTGTTACGCATATCTGCTCCCGGGCGCAGACGGGTAAATGGCCCAACGGTACAATCTTCACCGACCGTTGCGCCTTCAATTACGCTGTATGGACGAACGACAGTGTTATCATCAATCTCACAATCTTTCAGTACACAACCCGTGCCGATAAACACGTTATCACCAATGCTGACACTGCCCTCGATAATAACATTGGTATCAATCTCTACATCCATACCACACTGAAGTTCACCACGGAGGTCAAAACGGCTTGGGTCACGTAACATGACACCTTGCTTCAATAACTTATCAGCCTGATCAGCTTGGTAAGCACGCTCTAGACGAGCCAATTGAGAGCGATCGTTCACGCCTTCCACTTCAATTGGGCTTACTGGATGCACAGCTTCAACCGCACGACCTTCGTCATGAGCCGCAGCGATAACGTCAGTCAGGTAGTATTCCCCTTGCGCGTTGTCATTGCTTAGGCCTGATAACCAGCGCTTCAGATCGCCACCAGTCGCCACCATCACACCCGTGTTGATCTCTTTGATAAGCTTCTGCTCATCGGTTGCATCTTTCTGCTCAACGATCGCAACCACCGGCCCATTACGACGAATGATACGACCGTAGCCCATTGGGTTGTCTAACACGACGGTAAGCAGAGCGATGCCACCGTTTGGCTGAGCGTCTAATAGGTTTTCAATGGTTTCTGGAGAGATAAGAGGTACATCACCGTATAATACGAGTACCTTTTCATCATCAGCGAAATGCGCAGAGGCTTGATCAACCGCATGTCCAGTACCCAACTGTTCAGCTTGCAGTGCCCAGTTTACAGACTCTTCAGCTAACACCGCTTTCATCTGATCACCACCGTGGCCGTAGACCAAGTGAATGTTCTGTGCACCTAAACCGTTGCAGGTATCGATAACGTGTTTCACCATCGGCTTACCAGCCAGCGTATGCAGCACCTTTGGTGTGTTTGAATACATGCGAGTGCCTTTGCCCGCTGCGAGAATCACTGCACTAAACTTCATTGTTAACCTATCCAACGTTATTTTTATTAAGCCGATATTGTAACCGTTTTTGGTCAATAAATTAAATATCAATCACTCCCAATCATTCCTGAAACATAACACTGAACAATATCGATATACAAAAATGCAAAAAGGCGACCTTTAGGTCGCCTTTATCTCATAGCCAATAATCTTACAAAAGATTAACGGCGTCGCTTCGTCAGTTCGATGACTCGTAACTGAGCAATGGCTTTAGCCAATTCACCAGCCGCTTGTGCGAAGTCCATGTCGCCATGCTGATTTTGGATATTCTCCACAGCCTTGCGTTTAGCTTCTTCCGCCTTTGCTGCGTCTAGCTCTTCACCACGGATAGCCGTATCAGCCAGTACAGTTGCAGTACCAGGTTGAACTTCTACCATACCACCAGAAACATAAATAATTTCTTCGTAGCCGTGCTGCTTAACAATACGCACCATACCAGGCTTGATAGCGGTCAACAGCGGAGTATGTCCATGGAAAATACCAAGCTCACCTTCGCTACCGGTCACCTGAAACGTCTCAACAAGGCCAGAGAAGATTTGTTTCTCAGCACTTACAACGTCTAGGTGAAAGGTTATTGTTGCCATATCGCCTCCTAGTTAGCCTTATAGCTTCTTAGCATTCTCAATAGCTTCGTCAATTGCACCACAGTACATAAACGCTTGCTCTGGAATATCATCGTATTCACCCGATAGAAGACCTTGGAAGCCACGTAGAGTCTCTTTAAGAGGTACGTAAACACCTGGGTCACCTGTAAATACTTCCGCTACGTGGTAAGGCTGAGTTAGGAACTTCTCAATCTTACGAGCACGAGATACGACTTGCTTATCTTCTTCAGATAGCTCATCCATACCTAGGATTGCAATGATATCTTTCAGCTCTTTGTAGCGCTGAAGAGTCGACTGAACACCACGAGCAACGTCGTAATGTTCTTGTCCAACTACCAATGGATCCAGTTGACGTGAAGTAGAATCTAACGGGTCGATCGCTGGGTATAGACCCATGGCTGCGATGTTGCGGTTAAGTACAACCGTTGCATCCAAGTGAGCGAACGTTGTTGCTGGAGACGGGTCAGTCAAATCATCCGCAGGTACGTATACCGCCTGTACAGACGTGATAGAACCGGATTTTGTTGACGTGATACGCTCTTGTAGCACACCCATCTCTTCAGCCAGTGTTGGTTGGTAACCTACCGCAGAAGGCATACGACCTAGCAGTGCTGAAACTTCAGTACCAGCGAGTGTGTAACGATAGATGTTATCAACAAACAGTAGAACGTCACGACCTTCGTCACGGAAACGCTCTGCCATTGTTAGCCCCGTCAGTGCAACACGTAAACGGTTACCTGGTGGCTCGTTCATCTGACCGTAAACCATTGCTACTTTTGATTCTTCAGGGTTTTCGATGTTTACAACACCCGCTTCCTGCATTTCAAAGTAGAAATCGTTACCTTCACGAGTACGCTCACCTACACCTGCAAATACAGATAGGCCAGAGTGTTTCAGTGCGATGTTGTTGATAAGCTCCATCATGTTAACGGTCTTACCGACACCTGCACCACCGAATAAACCAATTTTACCACCCTTAGCGAATGGACAAATCAAGTCGATTACTTTAACACCCGTTTCTAGAAGAGTGGTCTCGTTAGACTGCTCTTCGTAACTCGGAGCTTCACGGTGAATAGCATAATGCTCTTCAGCACCAATTTCACCGCACTCATCAATCGCGTCACCTAGGACATTCATGATACGACCCAATGTCTTAATACCCACTGGTACTGAGATTGGAGCGCCAGTATTTTCAACTGTCAAACCACGACGTAAACCATCAGAGCTACCCATTACGATTGCGCGAACTACGCCACCGCCAAGTTGTTGCTGAACTTCAAGAACGAGACGTTCTTTTACTTCATTAACATTCAGAGCATCGTATACACGAGGTACTTCGCCCTGTGGGAACTCTACGTCGACTACCGCACCGATGATCTGTACGATCTTACCTGTAGCCATCGTTAATCCTCTAACTATTTAGTTTTACCTAAGCTTAAACTGCAGCTGCGCCTGAAACGATCTCAGAAAGTTCTTGTGTAATCGCCGATTGACGGGCTTTGTTATACACAAGTTCTAAGTCATCAATAATGTCACCAGCGTTATCTGTTGCTGATTTCATCGCAATCATTCGAGCGGCTTGCTCACAAGCAAGATTCTCGACCACACCTTGGTACACTTGAGATTCGACGTAACGAACCAGTAGTGCATCGAGCAGTGGTTTTGGCTCGGGCTCATAAATGTAGTCCCAATAATGACTGCGTTGCATTTCTTCGCTATCTGATTTAGGCAAAGGAAGTAATTGATCGATCGTTGGTTCTTGAACCATAGTGTTTTCAAACTTGTTGAACACTACGAACAGGCGATCCAATTCACCTTCATCATATTTCTTTAGCATTACGCTTACAGAGCCAATCAAGTCTTCAAGGCTTGGACGATCGCCCAGACCAGAAACTTGAGCTGCTACTTTCGCGCCGCTGTTATTGAAAAATGCTGTTGCTTTAGAACCGACAATTGCAAGCTCTATATCAGCACCTTTCTCAGACCAACCTTTCATGTCGTTCATGGCTTTCTTAAACAAGTTAATGTTCAAACCACCACAAAGACCACGGTCTGTAGAAATAATGATGTAACCAACACGTTTGGCTTCACGTTCCTCAAGATAAGGATGCTTATACTCAAGGCTACCGTTCGCCAAATGACCGATCACTTTACGCATTGTTTCTGCATATGGACGAGTCGCTTCCATTGCGTCTTGAGAACGACGCATTTTTGAAGCTGCTACCATTTCCATCGCTTTCGTAATTTTCTGTGTGCTTTTAACACTACCGATTTTATTACGTATCTCTTTTGCGCCGGCCATCGTTACTCTCCGTTAACGGTATGAGGTGGCCCTAAGACCACCTACCAATTACCAGGTCTGGGTTGCCTTGAAATCATCAACCAGCTTCTGCAGCTCAGCTTCGATTTCTTTATTGAACGCACCCGTAGTGTCGATCTGTGTGACTAGATCGGCATATTGACCATGAGCAAACGACAGTAAAGCAGCTTCAAAGTCTAGAACTTTTGAAAGTTCAACGTCTTGAAGGTAGCCTCGCTCTGCAGCGAAGATGACTAGAGCTTGGTCAAATACAGACATAGGAGCATATTGTTTCTGCTTCATCAGTTCTGTCACTTTTTGACCATGATCGAGTTGCTTCTTAGTCGCTTCATCAAGATCCGATGAGAACTGTGCAAAAGCAGCAAGTTCACGGTATTGAGCTAGAGCAGTACGGATACCGCCAGATAGCTTCTTGATGATTTTAGTCTGCGCCGAACCACCTACACGAGAAACTGAAATACCAGGGTCAACAGCAGGGCGAACACCCGCGTTAAATAGCTCAGTTTGTAGGAAGATCTGACCATCAGTAATCGAGATTACGTTGGTTGGTACGAATGCAGATACGTCACCCGCTTGCGTTTCGATGATAGGAAGAGCAGTTAAAGAACCGGTCTTACCTGTCACTTCACCATTAGTGAATCTCTCTACGTAAACTTCACTTACGCGAGCAGCACGCTCAAGCAAACGAGAGTGAAGGTAGAAAACATCACCAGGGAATGCTTCACGGCCAGGTGGACGTTTCAGTAGTAGTGATATTTGACGGTAAGCAACCGCTTGCTTAGATAGATCATCATAAACAATCAGTGCATCTTCACCGCGATCACGGAAATATTCACCCATCGCACAACCAGAATACGGCGCAAGATATTGCAGCGCTGCAGATTCAGAAGCCGATGCAACAACAACAACCGTGTTAGCCAGTGCACCGTGCTCTTCTAGTTTGCGAACTACGTTGGCAATAGTCGACGCTTTTTGGCCGATCGCTACGTAGATAGAGAAAATACCTGAATCTTTTTGGTTAATAATCGCATCGATCGCCATCGCTGTTTTACCAGTCTGGCGGTCACCGATGATAAGCTCACGTTGACCACGACCGATAGGGATCATTGAGTCAACAGACTTGTAACCAGTTTGAACAGGTTGATCTACCGATTTACGGTCGATTACACCCGGTGCGATAATTTCTACAGGCGAAGTCAGTTTCGCTTCGATAGGCCCTTTACCATCAATTGGCTCACCTAGCGTGTTTACAACACGACCAAGCATTTCTGGACCCACTGGTACTTCAAGAATACGACCAGTACCTGTAACTTTCATGCCTTCCTGTAGGTCAGCATATGGGCCCATAACAACAGCACCAACCGAATCACGGTTCAAGTTAAGTGCGAGTGCGTAACGGCCACCCGGTAGTTCAATCATTTCACCTTGCATTACGTCCGCTAGGCCGTGAATGCTAAGGATGCCATCGCTTACCGAAACGATGGTACCTTCATTACGAGCTTCACTAACAACGTCGAAAGATTTAATGCGTTGTTTAATTAGATCGCTAATTTCAGTGGAATTAAGTTGCATGCTCCAATCCCCATTAAGACTGCAATGCATCGCTCAGGCGGTCTAAACGACTGCGCGCTGAGTTATCGATGACTAGGTCTCCGGCTCGAATAATAACTCCACTAAGTAGAGTCTCATCTATACTGCAATTCAGCTGAACTTTGCGCGCAAAGCGCAATTCCAATTTGCTGATGATATTTATGCGTTGTTCTTCTGAAAGTTCAACCGCTGAAATCACTTCAACGTCGATCTCTTTCTCATACTCTTTTTTAAGTATGAAGAACTCTTTACAAACATCAGGAAAGGCCATTAATCGACCGTTCACAGCCATCACTTTAATTAAGTTCTGACCGAATTCATCAAATTGTTCGCCACAAATGACAATGAATATTTCAGCTAATTTATCAGCGGTCATAGAACCACTTAATAAATGGTGAACATCATCATTTTGTGCCACTTCGGCAGCAAAAGTAAGCATTTGACCCCACTGGTCTAGCTCACCTTTATCTACCGCAAAGTCAAACGCTGCTTTAGCATAGGGGCGTGCGATTGTAGTCAAATTAGACATATTCAGCCCCTTGCTTTAAAGCTTTGCAGAAATATTATTAAGAAGATCATCGTGTACATCTTTATCGATTGTACGCTCAAGGATTTTCTCAGCACCAGCTATAGCCAGAGTTGCGACTTGTTTGCGCAGGTCATCACGGGCTCGTACGCGTTCAGCTTCAAGTTCAGCTTCCGCTTGCGCTAAGATCTTCTGGCGTTCTACCAGAGCCTCTTCGCGAGCTTCTTCAATAATTTGAGCCTTACGCTTATTCGCCTGATCAATAACCTCAGTTGCAGTGCGCTTTGCTTCTTTCATTTGCTCAGAAGCATTGGCTTGTGCCAGGTTTAAGTCTTTACTAGCGCGTTCAGCGGCTACAAGACCGTCAGCGATTTTCTTCTGACGCTCTTCAATTGCTTGCATAATTGGCGGCCATACATATTTCATGCAGAACCAAACAAAAAGAGAAAAAGCAATTGCTTGACCTAGCAGAGTTGCGTTCATATTCAAAACAGCTACCCCTCGTTAAGAATCAACTACAAAAATGTCATTAACTACTAAAATGAGTTAATTAGCCTGCTAGTTGACCAACAAATGGGTTAGCAAACGTGAATAGTAGTGCGATTACGATACCGATCATTGGAACAGCATCCAATAGACCAGCGATGATGAACATCTTAACTTGTAGCATTGGAGCCATTTCAGGTTGACGCGCAGCACCTTCTAGGAATTTACCACCAAGAATAGCAAAACCAATTGCTGTACCTACGGCACAAAGACCAACAATAATAGCAACAGCGATTGCTGAAAAGCTTAGTACAGTTTCCATTTACGTTCTCCGATTAACATTTATAGTTAGAATAAAGCTTAAAAATTTTTTAGTGATCACTATCTTCATGAGCCATTGATAAATAAACGATTGTCAACATCATGAAAACAAACGCTTGAATCAAAATAACTAAGATATGGAAGATAGCCCAAGGTAGTGCACCCACCCATTGTAAGTACCACGGCAGCATTGCCGCGATAAGAATAAACACCACTTCACCAGCAAACATATTGCCAAATAAACGCATACCTAAAGAGAGTGGTTTCGCTAATAACGAAATAACTTCAAGTACCAAGTTAAATGGAATCATGATTGGGTGATTAAATGGATGCAGTGCCAATTCTTTAGCAAATCCGCCGAGTCCCTTCACTTTGATGCTGTAATAAATCATCAGAGCAAAAACACCTAGAGCCATTGCCATTGTTATATTCACATCAGCTGTAGGAACCACTTTCAAGTAAGGGATACCTAGCCAATGTTCAGCTGGATACGGTAAGAAATCGATAGGCACTAAGTCCATCAAGTTCATGAGAATAATCCAGCAGAATATAGTCAGTGCTAGTGGGGCAATCAGAGGGTTGCGGCCATGGAAAGTTTCTTTAACGTTGTCACCAACGAATTCCACCACCATTTCAACAAAACACTGAAGCTTACCAGGTACACCTACTGTTGCTTTCTTAGCGACTGAGCGAAAAACCCAAAGGAATAACACCCCTGTCAACACCGAAAAAAACAGACTGTCTATATGTACGTTCCAGAAACTTGTCTCCTCTACAAGACCAAACTTAGCTAAAGAAAGGTTTTGTAAGTGATGCTCAATGTATCCGGATGCTGTTGGCGCAGCCATAACTCATCCTATTTTTTATTGTTAATGAAAAGCACTGGCGCAAAGATATTAATACCGAGTACCAGTAAATAGGTCAGTTTGAGGGGAATTAACTCCACCTGCATATACATGTAGACAATAGAGAATAGTAGAACTGTGATAAGGATTTTTAGTGCTTCACCTGTGTAGAACGATACCGCAACTAACTTAGTCGCACGAGCTCCGCAAAATAGGAAAGCACTCACACAAAACACTGCATTTGCAATGACAAAAATACCGCCACCGATTAACGCAGAAAAACCCCAATCAAAATTAACAGCTAAACCTAACCCTATCGCCACTAATATAACCGCGCTAAGCTCGAGCAATAACATCTGCTTTGCAAGCACTCGCCCTGGTCTTGCTAACGCTGTTATCATGTATTCGTTCCTCTTTTAAGCCCAATTAACTACTCGCTTAAAAGCGTTCTGAGAAGCTGTCAAAATTATACGTTCAGGCAAACTGATTTCAATAATACTGCAGCAATTGCTTACACTTTTGCTTACAAGCTTACAACTTTAAACGATATTACTGTTTCTAACATAATTGACCTAAATCAATTATGTCACTTAGCATTCTAATTTCGCAATAAGTTGCTCTAATTTGTGAGGTTCATCAAGAGTAATTACTACTTTTGACTTACCGCTAACAGAACGAGTAATTGAAACATTTGATTGCAATTTTTCTGAGAGTCTTTGGGAGAGTTTGATGGCTTCTGCGTCCTCCGGTTTTGATTCTGGTTCAACGTCCGGTTTTAAGCACTTTTTGACGAGTTGTTCGGTTTGACGCACGGTCATTTTTTTGCTTGCAGCCACATTTGCGACTTCAACTTGGGTATCTCCTTCAAGCGCAAGGAGTGCTCGTGCATGGCCCATTTCTAGCTGCTTTGATATCACCAAAACCTTGACAGGTTCTGCCAACTGGTTCAGGCGCAGTAAATTACTCACGGTTGCTCGTGATTTACCGATCACATCAGCGACCTTCTGGTGCGTGAGTTCAAATTCATTTTGTAAGCGCTCAAGCGCTTGCGCCTCTTCGATAACATTGAGGTCTTCACGCTGAATATTCTCAATCAATGCCATCGCTATCGCGGCTTTGTCTTCAACCTTTTTAATCAAGCACGGCACTTGCTTTAAGCCGGCTTGACGAGCCGCCCTCCAACGACGTTCTCCAGCGATAATCTCGAACTGATTCTGCGTTAATGGACGCACAACGATTGGCTGAATAATACCTTGAGATTGAATAGACGCCGCCAACTCTTCTAAAGCTTCAGGCGCCATATCCTTACGCGGTTGGTAGACACCAGGCTTTAAGCAGCCGACAGCAAGTTCAATGAGTTCACCATCAACCGATAACGACTGACTATGAGAGGCGACTTGTTGTTTTTCACGAGCCAACGAGCTAGTTGCAAGTAATGCATCTAACCCTTTTCCTAAACCACGCTTAGACATTGAGCGAATTCCTTTTGTTATACCTATACAGGGACTTCTTCACGACGTAACATTTCTCCAGCAAGAGCAAGATATGCTTTGGCACCTGCGGAGTATTTGTCGTAGTACATTGCTGGCTTACCATGACTCGGAGCTTCCGCCAGACGCACATTTCTAGGGATAACCGTTCGGTATACTTTACTCCCGAAGTGTTTTTTTAATTGATCCGATACTTCATTTGATAAACGGTTACGAGGATCGTACATCGTACGCAGAAGACCTTCGATCTTCAGATTATCGTTGACCACCGCTGCAAGTTTACTGATGGTATCCATCAATGCAGTTAAACCTTCCAGAGCAAAATATTCACATTGCATCGGAACCAATACTGAATCGGCCGCCGCCATCGCATTGATGGTAAGAAGGTTTAGCGAAGGTGGACAATCGATAAAGATAAAATCATAGCTATCACGAATTGGTGCCAACGCATTCTTAAGTCGAACTTCGCGGGCAAACACTTCCATTAGCTTAATTTCAGCGGCTGTAACATCACCGTTTGCGGCAATGAGATCGTAGTTACCGGATGTACTCCGGCAAACTACCTCATCAAATGGGGAATCTTCAACTAATAAATCGTAAGCAGTTGCTTCAACTTGATATTTGTCGACACCACTTGCCATAGTGGCGTTACCTTGTGGATCAAGGTCAACAACCAAAATCTTGCGTTTTGTTGCCGCCATCGATGCTGCTAAATTTATGCAAGTTGTTGTTTTTCCTACACCACCCTTTTGGTTGGCAATTGCTACTATTTTACCCACTGTGGCCTCGCTGATTATCCTTGACGCGATAAAGTAACTAGATGACGCTCTCCATCAAGCTCTGGCACTTGCAAAGCTTTAATGTCTGTCACTGAACACCATTCAGGTAACAAGTCTATTTCGTCTCTAGGATGTTGTCCTTTAAGAGCCAAAAATACACCGGATGACTCTTTAGGTAGATGGTGACACCACTCGACCATATCTGTCATTGACGCAAACGCACGACTGAGGACTGCATCAAACTTTTCTTCAGGTTGAAACTCTTCAACACGGCTTTGAACCGGCACCACATTGTCGATCCCCAGTTCATGAATCACTTGTTTAATAAAACGAATACGTTTACCTAAACTGTCTAACAAGTAAAACTCGCAGTCTGGATTCATGATTGAGAGCGGAATCCCAGGAAGACCAGGTCCCGTACCTACATCGATAAAGCGCTTGCCTTGTAAGTGAGTGCTCACAATGATGCTATCTAAGATATGTTTCACCATCATTTCAAGCGGATCTCGAACCGACGTTAGATTGTAAGCTTTATTCCATTTGTTAAGTAACTCAACGTAACCAACTAATTGGCCACGTTGTTTTTCCGATACTTCAAGTTCCGTCTGGCCAATCAGGTGATCCAGTTTTTCGCGTAATACGCTCATTATGCTTCCTCACCTTTTTTCAACAGGCCGTGTTTTTTCAGATAAACCAACAGAATAGAGATTGCAGCAGGCGTAATTCCAGAGATACGAGAAGCAATGCCAATTGAGTCAGGTTTCGCGGTTGTCAGTTTTAAAACCACTTCGTTAGAAAGTCCTTTTACCTTGCTGTAATCGATATCAGCAGGCAGTTTGGTATTTTCATGACGCAGTGATTTCTCAATTTCGTCTTGTTGACGCTGAATATAACCATCGTACTTTACTTGGATCTCTACTTGCTCAGACGCTTGTTGATCGTCCAGCGCTGGGCCAAAACGATCCAATGCCGTTAGCTGTGAATAAGTCATTTCTGGGCGACGAAGAAGATCCTCACCGCTCGCTTCACGTGACATCGGTGTTTTAAGAATTTGGTTCAGTTGATCAATATCTTCCGATTTTGGATTAATCCAGGTCTCTTTCAGACGTTGACGCTCCTTCTCCATATTTTCTACTTTCTCGTTGAAACGAGCCCAACGAGTATCGTCGATAAGACCAAGTTCACGTGACTTCTCTGTCAAACGAATATCAGCGTTGTCTTCACGAAGCAGTAAGCGGTATTCCGCGCGAGATGTAAACATACGGTAAGGTTCTTTGGTGCCCATGGTTGATAGGTCATCAATAAGCACGCCCATGTAAGCTTGGTCACGACGTGGGCTCCAGCCTTCTTTGCCTTGAGTAAACAAACTTGCATTCAGACCCGCCATCAAACCTTGTGCAGCCGCTTCTTCGTAACCTGTGGTCCCGTTGATTTGACCGGCAAAGAACAGACCTTTGATAAACTTAGTTTCGTAAGTCAGCTTAAGGTCTCGAGGATCAAAGAAGTCATACTCAATGGCATAGCCTGGACGAACGATATGCGCATTTTCAAAGCCCTTCATCGACCGAACAATTTGAACCTGTACATCAAACGGCAGACTGGTAGAGATACCATTCGGGTATAGCTCATGGGTCGTTAACCCTTCAGGCTCAATAAAAATTTGGTGGCTGTTCTTATCTGCAAAACGCATCACTTTGTCTTCAATTGAAGGACAGTAACGAGGGCCAATACCTTCAATCACACCCGCATACATAGGGCTGCGATCAAGGTTGGCACGAATTACGTCATGAGTATTTTCATTGGTATGCGTGATGTAACATGGAATCTGACGAGGTTGTTGAGCTCGGCTGCCCATAAACGAGAAAACAGGCGTCGGATTATCACCGTGCTGAACCTCAAGCTCAGAAAAATCAACGCTGCGAGCATCAATACGAGGAGGAGTACCTGTTTTTAGGCGATCAACCCTAAACGGAAGATCACGCAGACGTTCAGCTAGCGCGATCGAAGGAGGATCTCCCGCTCGACCGCCTGAAGAACTTTCCATGCCGATGTGGATCTTTCCACCAAGAAATGTGCCAACGGTTAACACAACTGCGCTAGCATGAAATTTAAGGCCCATCTGTGTGACGACACCCACCACTTGATCCTGTTCAACGATCAAATCATCAACGGCTTGTTGAAACAGAGTTAAGTTTGGTGTGTTTTCGAGAACATTACGGACAAAAGCTTTGTAAAGAGCGCGATCAGCTTGCGCGCGAGTTGCACGGACCGCTGGACCTTTTGATGCATTTAATGTTCTGAACTGAATACCTGCATGATCAATAGCTTGCGCCATTAATCCACCCATTGCATCGACCTCTTTTACCAAGTGGCCTTTACCGATACCGCCAATCGCTGGGTTACAAGACATCTGCCCCAATGTATCGATATTATGAGTTAGCAATAACGTACTTTGACCAGTACGTGCCGATGCGAGTGCAGCTTCCGTTCCTGCATGGCCACCACCAACAACGATGACGTCAAATTTTTCGTGATAAAGCATGAACCAACCTCAGGTATTCAAACGTTTCTAGACTGACAAAAAGGAGCGATATTCTACCTGTTTTCATAGCATGAGAAAACGTTTTTGAAATTTTTAGAGAAAGCGGTTTTTAATTAATATAGATAAGATCTTTAAAGAGATCTTTTATTAGATCTATTATTAGGATCGAGGGTATCTGTGGATAAGTCAAAAATGATCAACAAGATCATGGATCTTTTTTGGATCAAAGCATGTGATCTAACTTTGATCATGATGAGGATTAGCTGGGATCAAAATAGCGACTTATTCACAGATGAAAATCAGACAAAAACTTATTATTTGGATAACTATAGGTTAATCACCGTATATGTATGATCTTATCCACAAAGGAAATTGAAAATTGTTTGTATTTTTTGATGTTTTTTAAAAAAAGTTATTCACAATCACGATATTGAGAGACAAAAAAAGCGGCCTAAGCCGCTTTTTGAGGTAAACGAGGGGGTTAAAACTGGTCGCTATGATTATTAAACCACGCTTCTGCAGCGTCTTCGGGTACCGGAGTTTCTAATACATCGATGGTTAAACAGTCAGAAATAGGCTGAGCGCAGAGCTCTTTTAGCTGGCTGTGGATTAATTTACCCGCCAAACAGAAAGTATCGTAACTCGAATCTCCAAGCGCCACGACAGCAAAGCGGACCTGACTTAAATCTGGAGATTGCTGAGTTAATGCGTCGATAAACGGCTTAATATTGTCAGGAAAGTCACCTGCACCATGTGTTGACGTTACGAGCAACCAAGTGCCGTGCTGCGGAATGTTGTCGTATTCAGGCTGATTATGAAGGGTTATCTCGGCCCCTTGGGTCTTGAGAAGATCATGGAGGTGATCGCCAACGTATTCAGCGCCACCTAAGGTGCTACCTGTAATAATGTGGATCATGAAACTGTCCTTACAAAAGTAAAGGCTAGCCTAAGCCAGCCTTTATAATTATTTTCCGATACAGAATGAAGAGAATATGCGGCCTAATAAATCATCTGAGCTGAATTCGCCTGTGATCTCATTGAGGTATTGTTGGGTGATTCGCAGCTCTTCCGCCAAGATTTCCCCTGCCATATAGCCTTCGAGCTGTTGCTGACCAATATCGAGATGCTCAGATGCGCGCTCTAGAGCATCTAAGTGGCGACGACGTGCCATGAAGCCACCTTCATGACCACCAGCAAAGCCCATGCAATCTTTTAAGTGATTACGCAGTGCATCAACGCCTTGTCCCGTCTTGGCTGATAGTCGAATCAGAGTTGGATCATTAACATGGCAGATCCCGAGCTCTTCACCGGTTTGATCGGCTTTGTTACGAATTACGGTCATTCCGATGTTATTCGGCAGACGATCAACGAAATCGGGCCAGATATCTTTTGGGTCGGTAGCGTCGGTAGTAGTGCCATCGACCATAAATAAAACGCGATCGGCTTGGGCTATTTCTTCCCAAGCGCGTTCAATACCGATTTTTTCGACTTCATCGGAGGCTTCTCGCAGGCCTGCGGTGTCAATAATGTGCAGTGGCATACCATCAATATGGATATGTTCACGCAGTACATCACGCGTGGTACCAGCAATATCAGTCACAATCGCGGAGTCTTTACCCGATAATGCATTCAGCAAGCTCGACTTACCGGCATTAGGACGACCTGCAATCACCACCTTCATGCCTTCACGCATGATGGCACCTTGATTGGCTTCTTGGCGCACTGCTTCGAGGTTGTCGATGATAGCTTGTAAGTCTGCACTGACTTTACCGTCAGCAAGGAAATCAATCTCTTCTTCAGGGAAGTCGATCGCGGCTTCAACATAGATGCGTAAGTGAATCAGAGAGTCCACCAGCGTATTAATGCGTTTTGAAAACTCACCTTGTAACGATTGCAGGGCTGATTTCGCCGCTTCTTCTGAACTGGCATCAATGAGGTCGGCAATCGCTTCTGCTTGGGTTAAATCCATCTTGTCGTTCAAGAAGGCACGCTCCGAGAACTCGCCTGGACGTGCTGCGCGTAGCCCTGGAATAGCAAGGATACGTTTGATGAGCATATCTATGACCACAGGACCGCCGTGGCCTTGCAGCTCTAACACATCTTCACCTGTAAACGAGTGTGGGTTAGGGAAGTAAAGCGCGATGCCTTGGTCTAGCTCTAAACCATCGTGAGATTTAAAAGGGGTATACTCAGCGTAACGTGGTTTGAGTACTTTGCCGGTAACTTCAAGCGCAACTTGGGCTGCTTGTGGGCCTGAAACTCGGATAATACCGACGCCGCCACGGCCGGGTGCAGTCGCTTGAGCGACAATCGTGTCTGTGGTCATAGTTGTGCCTGCTAGCATGTGAAAGCCAAAAGGGGGCATTCTCGATTAATCAATTAGCTGAATTGTAATCAGCTAAAAACAAAAAGGCGACCTTTTGGTCGCCTTTCTTTATCTCTTTCTATTATCGAACTTACTTAGAATGTAAGCCTTTCTTTTCCAGCGCTCGGTAGATAAGCGTTTGCTGAATCAGAGTTACAATGTTCGATACTAGCCAGTAAAGAACCAGACCTGACGGGAAGAACAGGAAGAAGAATGTGAACATAACCGGCATAAAGGTCATGATCTTCTGCTGCATTGGATCCGTTACGGTCGTAGGGCTCATCTTCTGGATTAGGAACATTGAAGCACCCATCAGAAGTGGCAAGATGTAGTAAGGGTCTTGTGCTGAAAGGTCTGTAATCCAACCGAAGAACGGTGAATGACGAAGTTCAACTGACTCCATTAGTGCCCAGTATAGCGAAATGAATATAGGCATTTGTAGGACGATGGGTAAACAGCCACCAAGTGGGTTTACTTTCTCTTTCTTGTACAATTCCATCATTTCTTGACTCATGCGCTGGCGGTCATCGCCAATACGCTCACGCATCGCTGCCAGTTTTGGCTGAAGCATGCGCATTTTAGCCATCGACGTGTACTGAGCTTTTGTCAGTGGGTACATAGCACCACGAACGATAAACGTTAGACACATGATCGCTAGACCCCAGTTCACAACAATACCTTGAATAAATGAAAGCAGTGTGTGAAGTGGTTTAGCGATGAACCATAACCAACCATAGTCAACAACCAGATCTAGGTTTGGCGCCACTTCAGCCATTTGGTTTTGAAGTTTAGGACCGACCCAAAGTGTTGCTTTGAAGTTTGCTTCATCACCTGCTGCGATGGTTTTGTTTGGCATGCGAACACCAATATCACCAAGGTTACCAATGACACGAGTGTAAAGGTTGCTGCCTGCTTCGTCGCGCGGGATCCATGCCGTAGCAAAGTAGTGTTGAATCATCGCTGCCCAACCTTGACCATTGGCTAGGTTAAGAGACAGGTTGCGATCTTGCATGTCTTTGAAGCTGTATTTTTTGTAACGCGTGTCTTCCGTAGAGTAAGCACCACCACGATAAGTTGGCATGGTTAGACTACCACCGTCGTCCATTACGTTTTGACGAAGGTGGGCATACATGCCTAATGTTGCGTTATTTCCAGAGTTGTTCACGACATCGTATTCAACATCCAATGCGTAGCTGCCACGCTTAAGGATGAATGTTTTGGTGTAATTAAGGCCGTTCGCTTGGAAAGTCATTGGAATACGCAGTTCGTCCTGACCATCAGCAAGTGTAAAGCTGTCTGCTGAAACTGTGTAACTAGGACGATTTGTGCTGCTTAGATCGATACCTTGAGGACCCACTAGACCGCTTTGAGCGATAAATTGGTGACCTGGTTCGTTCTTCAGAAGAACGAACGTATCCTTAGAATCGAATTCTGCAGAGTAATCATTTAGGTTTGCCTTAACTACATCACCACCAACTGTATCAATTGACAGAGTCAGTACATCAGTTGTTACTGTGATCGTTTTTGCAGAAGCGACTTGGCCCGGAGCTGGGTCTAGATCATCTGCATAAGATGGCGCTGGTAGAGTGCTGTCAGATTGTGCCTGCTCAATCGCTTGTGGAGCTGGGTTCTTCGCTACATTCCATTGTTGGAAAAGTAGGAAAGAAACCAAAGCCAGTGCGATTAACAGGATATTACGTTGAGAATCCATCGTTATTTATCTCTGTCTTGTTTTTGGACTGGTGGAATGGGGTCAAAGCCCCCTTCGTTCAAAGGATGGCATTTTAATAGACGTTTGCCTGATAACCAACACCCTTTTACAAAACCGTGAGCTTTCAACGCTTCTATCGCATATAAAGAGCAGGTTGGAGTAAATCGGCAGCGTGGGCCGATGAGTGGACTAATAAACCATCTATAAAAATAGATGGGTATTAGCGCTATCCACGCGAAGGGCGAGACAGGCGAAGCCATAATTTGTCGAGTAGCTTAAACATTTCATCATTGCTTAAATCTTGCGCGCTCTTTTTAGCAATTACAACAAAATCTTTGTTTGGAAGTTTATGTTGAATGTTACGAAAGCTTTCACGAGTAAGACGCTTGAATCGGTTACGACCCACGGCGGTTTTTATCTGCTTTTTCGGAACAGCTAATCCAAGACGAGGATTTGAAAGAGAGTTATTTCGGGCAATGATGGTGAAATGAGGGGAGCCTGCTCGATGAGCTTGCTTGAAGACGTTTTGATAATGTTCGGGAGTTAACAAGCGTAACTCCCGACCGAAGGCTAGCTTATTCAAAATAATCAAAGATTACTTAGAAAGACGCTTACGGCCTTTTGCACGACGTGCATTGATTGTTGCGCGACCGTTCTTAGTAGCCATGCGAGCACGGAAACCGTGAGTACGCTTACGCTTTAGAACTGTAGGTTGAAAAGTGCGTTTCATTGTAATTACCTTACTGATCAGTAGTTTTAGGTTTTTGTTAAACCCGGCGTGGGTATTTTTTCTCTTCTTTATATAAGAAAGGAAAACCGACGCCTCTCAACAAAGAGGCGGAATTGTAATCACTGTCACAAAAAGTGTCAATGATTGGGTTAACTAAAATTCCGGTCGGGGGATTATACGTAGAATAACTAAAATCACAAGGATCCTTCGTCGATCCCTACCTTATTTAAGAATTTTTTTAATTTAGGATCCTGTGGATTACCAAAAATATCCTGTGGAGATCCCTGCTCGACAATATGGCCGTCAGCCATGAAGATAACTCGGTCTGCTACCTCTCTAGCGAACTGCATTTCATGGGTAACCACCAGCATGGTTTGATGCTGATTTGCCAGTTTTTTCATTAGGTTAAGCACTTCGCCAACCCACTCAGGATCGAGCGCTGAAGTCGGCTCATCAAACAGTAAAAGCTCAGGTTGTAGTGCCATAGCACGACCAATACCCACCCGTTGTTGCTGGCCACCAGAGAGCGCGGCTGGGTAGCTATCACCTTTGTCACCCAAGCCAATGTCATCAAGTATTTGTTGTGCCTTTTTATGGGCTTGTTGTTTTTTCCAACCACGAACGGTAATTAAACCTTCAGCAATATTCTGTCTCGCGGTTTGGTGAGCGAACAGTGCATAGTTTTGGAACACAAAACCGGTCTTACGACGCAGTGCAAGTACCTCTACCTTGGTGTGCTTCTGGACATCCACTTTGATATCGTCAATCGAAATTGTACCTTGATCGGCTTGCTCTAGAAAATTCACACAACGCAGTAATGTCGACTTACCCGTGCCACTAGAACCTATGATGACAATGATTTCACCTTGTTTTATTTCAAGGTCGATGCCTTTCAATACTTTGGTGTCGCCAAATTGCTTATGAATATTTTGTAATTTGATCATCGTATATACGCCTTGTTTAGTTTCACTTCAGCCCAAATTTGAATACGAGTGAGGATGGCCACCACACCCCAATAAATCAGGGCGACGGCTAAGAAAGCCTCGAAGAAACGAAAACTTGAGGAGGCTTCCATTTGTGCTCTTGCCATGATTTCTGCAACACCTAACGTGAAAGCAAGCGATGTCGACTTAATCATATCGATGAAGTAGTTCATTAAAGAAGGCAGTGCAACACGTGTGGCTTGTGGCAAGATCACTCGGCGCATTGCTTGGCTGGTTGTCATGCCAACAGAAAGGCTGGCTTCCATTTGGCTGCGATCAATACCGATAATCGCAGCACGAATACTTTCTGCCATATAAGCGGCGAAGTGAAGGGTTAAGCCGATCACTGCAGCGCTGAACGCATCTAATCCCACCATCCACGGGAAGATTTGTGGCAAGCCGTAATAAAGGAGGAACAATTGCACCAACAGCGGCGTTCCTCGGAAGAAACTGATATACAGTTGACTCAATTGATCGAGTACTGGAATTTTGAATACACGAATGTTTGCCAGTATCAGAGATAGGATCAGAGAAAAGAACAATCCCCAGATAGCCATCTCCATAGTGGTGCCGAGATACCTTAACAGTATTGGCAGCAGCTCTAGCATGTAATTAAAGTCAAATCCCATAATCTATCTCGCATTTATATTGGAGGGGTGTTCTATTTAGAAATACTGTTCTATCTGGCTTTTTAATCAGTGAAACTTAATCTGTGAAATAAAAGCAAAAAGCCCACCGCTGAATAAGCCGTGGGCTCTGAATGCGTTGAGTGAGTCATTACTTCTGAGTAATGTCTGCCTCGAACCATTTCTTAGAGATGCTTTCTAGCGTGCCGTCTTTACGCATTGCTGCGAGCGCTTGATTGACTTCAGCTTGTAGCTTTTTGCCCTTATCGTTATTGACGAAAGGCCATGCATTTTCAATGGTTTCAAATGGTTGCCCAGCTAGCTGTAATGGCAGACCAGTCTTCTTGATTAGCTCGAGTGTTGATAGGCGATCCATAACGAACGCATCTGCACGGCCTAGTGCGACATCATGCTCGATACCCGTATCGTAGGTCTTCACATTGATTTTGCCATCTTTATCGTAATTGCGTAATAGTTGCGCAAAGTTTGATCCAAGGTTTACGGCAACCGTTTTACCAGCAAGGTCTTTGAGGCCTTTGATGCTGTCATTACCTTTACGAACGGTAATCTGTGCACCATCTATTACGTATGGGTCTGCAAATAGGTATTTTGCTTTGCGTGCATCGGTGATCGTAATTTGGTTTGAAATAGTATCGATTCGACCTGTTTCAAGAAGACCGAACAGACCTGAGAAGTTTGCTGTCACGTATTCAACGTTATAGTCATTGCGCTTACCGATCTCATCCCATAAATCCACTTCAAAACCTTGTAATTGGTCCTGTTTCACGAAAGTGAATGGGAAGTAGCGACCAGACATGCCGACTTTGACTTCCGTTGCGGCTTGAACCGTTGCTGCTGAGAGTGCGATAGCCGCAATTGCCACTTTAATCCAGTTATTCATTAGGTAACTCCTTATATTTATGGGATTGGATGTTACTGGGAAAATGCTCAATAGAATAAATAACCAGATGTTATTAACCATAACTAGATCGTTTTCTGTATTTGGGGATAACTAGCAAGGATCCGGGCATAAGTTGATCATTGTGTGAGTAAATTAGGGGCAAGGTGTGGGGATCTAAAGATTTTCACACGATTTATTGTGAATAACTTGGATCTTATTCACTGGATCGGTGATCAAGTGCTGGTGATCTGACTTATCAACAGGTAAAATTAGCAGTCATTTCATATAACTTAAATAGAGTGGGGCACCGTGTCATCTTCGCTTTGGTTGCAATGCTTGCAACAGCTTCAAGAAGAGTTACCAGCTACAGAATTCAGTATGTGGGTACGTCCGTTACAAGCGGAGCTCAATGGTAATACTCTGACTCTATTTGCACCAAACCGATTTGTACTCGATTGGGTGCGTGATAAGTACCTAAATAGCATCAATCGTTTGCTACAAGAATATTGTGGTAATGATATTCCACATCTTCATTTTGAAATTGGCAGTAAACGAACCATTGCGCCAAAACCAGAGGCTGTTGCTCCTGCGCGTACCGCCGCAGATGTTGCAGCTGAATCATCAGCCCCTGCGCAGTTACAAGCTCGCAAGCCTGTTCATAATATCTGGCGTGATGAAGAGCCTGTCGCGGTTGACTTGAATCATCGCTCAAACGTGAACCCAAAACATAAGTTCAATAACTTTGTTGAAGGTAAGTCGAACCAACTGGGTTTGGCGGCGGCACGTCAAGTTTCAGATAACCCAGGAACCGCTTATAATCCGTTGTTCTTATACGGTGGTACGGGGTTAGGTAAAACGCACTTGTTGCATGCGGTGGGTAACGCCATTGTTGATAATAAGCCGAATGCAAAAGTGGTTTACATGCACTCAGAGCGTTTTGTTCAGGATATGGTAAAAGCGCTGCAAAATAACGCGATCGAAGAATTTAAACGCTACTACCGCAGTGTTGATGCCTTGCTTATCGATGACATTCAATTCTTTGCTAATAAAGAGCGTTCTCAAGAAGAGTTCTTCCATACTTTTAACGCGCTACTTGAAGGCAACCAACAGATCATCCTAACGTCTGACCGTTATCCAAAAGAGATCAACGGAGTCGAGGATCGTCTTAAATCTCGCTTCGGCTGGGGTTTGACGGTAGCGATTGAGCCACCAGAGCTTGAGACGCGCGTTGCGATCTTGATGAAGAAAGCAGAAGACCACCAAATTCACCTTGCCGATGAAGTCGCTTTCTTTATTGCTAAGCGTTTACGCTCTAACGTTCGTGAGCTAGAAGGCGCATTGAACCGTGTTATTGCGAATGCAAACTTCACAGGCCGTCCGATTACAATCGACTTCGTACGTGAAGCTCTGCGCGATTTGTTGGCCTTGCAAGAAAAGCTGGTCACCATTGATAACATTCAAAAGACAGTGGCTGAATACTACAAAATCAAAGTTGCTGATCTATTATCTAAACGTCGCTCTCGTTCTGTTGCTCGTCCACGTCAATTGGCGATGGCATTGGCTAAAGAGCTGACGAACCATAGCTTACCTGAGATTGGCGATGCATTTGGGGGGCGTGACCATACGACCGTGCTGCATGCATGTCGTAAGATTGCTCAGCTGCGTGAAGAGAGCCACGACATTAAAGAAGACTATTCGAACTTGATTCGTACTCTTTCTTCTTAATACACAGTATTCTTAACCTTAAATAAGCCGAATATTGGCACGTACGATGACGCAGTGCCATTTAGACCGTAGAGCAAGATATGAAATTTACCATTGAACGTAGTCACCTGATTAAGCCATTACAACAAGTGTCTGGTGCACTCGGTGGCAGGCCAACGCTTCCAATTCTAGGAAACCTACTGATTAAAGTAGAAGATAACGTGTTGTCGATGACAGCGACGGATCTAGAAGTTGAACTGATCAGCCGTGTAACGCTTGAAGGTGATTTCGAAGCGGGCAGCATTACCGTACCTTCACGCAAATTCCTCGATATCTGTCGTGGATTACCAGACAGCTCAGTGATTACTGTGGTTTTAGATGGCGACCGTGTTCAGGTTCGCTCAGGTCGTAGCCGTTTCTCATTGGCAACATTACCTGCGGCAGATTTTCCCAACATTGAAGACTGGAACAGCGAAGTTGAAGTGTCTGTGACCCAAGCAGAATTGCGCGGTCTTATCGAGAAAACACAATTCTCAATGGCGAACCAAGATGTTCGTTATTACCTCAACGGTATGTTGTTTGAGATTGAAGGTTCTATCTTGCGCAGCGTGGCAACGGATGGTCACCGTATGGCGGTATCACAAGCACAACTGGGTGCGGATTTTGCTCAGAAGCAGATCATTGTTCCTCGTAAAGGGGTGCAAGAGCTCGTCAAATTATTGGATGCGCCTGAACAGCCCGTGACATTGCAGATTGGTCACTCTAATGTGCGAGCTGAAGTGAACAACTATGTCTTCACGTCTAAGCTTGTTGATGGTCGTTTTCCTGATTATCGCCGCGTAATGCCGCAAAATACCACAAAAACACTCGAAGCCGGTTGCGATGAGTTACGTTCCGCATTTTCTCGAGCTGCGATTCTTTCGAATGAAAAATTCCGTGGTGTTCGCGTAAACCTTGCGGATAGTGAGATGCGTATTACCGCGAATAACCCAGAGCAAGAAGAAGCGGAAGAAGTGCTAGATGTAAGCTTTGACGGTGATGCGTTAGAGATTGGTTTCAACGTAAGTTATGTATTGGATGTGTTGAATACACTGCGTTGTGAGCAGGTTCGTATCTCAATGTCAGATGCGAATGCGAGTGCTTTGATTGAAAATGCACAAGATGACAGCGCGATGTACGTTGTTATGCCGATTCGTTTATAAGTGTTGTGTGTTAAGAAACCATGATCTACCCCGTTTACCTATCGAGTCGTGATTGAAGATTACTATGAAAACGTTATGCCTTTATCGCGCTTAATCGTTAAGCAATTTAGAAATATTGAAGCCTGTGACATTCAACCGTCATCAGGCTTTAACTTTCTTATAGGGGCTAACGGAAGTGGCAAAACCAGTGTCCTTGAAGCGATATATCTGCTTGGACACGGTCGTTCATTCAAGAGCTCATTAACCGGTCGCATCATACAAAATGAGTGTAGCGAGCTGTTTGTACATGGCCGTTTTATGACCTCGGATCAATTTGAGCTGCCCATTGGCATTAATAAGCAGCGTGATGGCACAACAGAGGTTAAAATAAGCGGTCAAACAGGGCAAAAACTGGCTCAGTTAGCTCAAGTTTTGCCATTGCAGTTGATTCATCCTGAAGGGTTTGATTTACTGACGGATGGGCCGAAGCATCGCCGTGCATTCATTGATTGGGGAGTGTTCCACAGTGAGCCGGGCTTTTATGATGCTTGGGGAAGAGTGAAGCGGCTCAATAAACAGCGTAATGCACTATTAAAAACGGCGACAGGCTATCGAGAGCTAAGCTATTGGGATCAAGAACTGGCCCGTTTAGCAGAAAGTATCAGTCAATGGCGTGCTACTTACGTCGAACAGTTAAAAGAAGTGGCAGAGGAAATCTGTGCGACCTTCCTTCCTGAGTTTGAGATAAAGATTAACTATTATCGAGGTTGGGATAAAGACACCCCATACGCCGAGATATTAGAGAAGAATTTTGAGAGGGATCAGCAGCTTGGTTACACCTTTAGTGGGCCAAACAAAGCGGATCTAAAGATAAAAGTGAACGGCACTCCAGTGGAAGATGTCTTGTCACGAGGTCAATTGAAGTTGATGGTGTGCGCGCTACGAGTAGCACAAGGGCAGCACCTCACTCAAATGACAGGTAAGCAGTGTATCTATTTAATAGATGACTTCGCTTCCGAATTGGATAGCCAACGCCGCGCTCGTCTTGCTGAGTGTTTAAAGGCGACCGAGGCTCAAGTTTTTGTAAGCTCTATTACCGCTGATCAGATTGCAGATATGCATGATGAAAATAGCAGGATGTTTCATGTGGAACATGGCAAAATAGAGCAAGGATAATTAGTCAGAGAGTAACTATGTCAGATAATTACGATTCATCGAGTATTAAAGTACTGAAGGGTCTGGATGCGGTACGTAAGCGTCCTGGAATGTACATTGGCGACACGGATGATGGTACCGGTCTGCACCACATGGTTTTTGAGGTGGTCGATAACTCTATTGATGAAGCGCTAGCTGGTCACTGTAATGACATCATTGTTACTATCCATGAAGATAGCTCTGTATCAGTAAGCGATGATGGCCGTGGTATTCCAACGGAATTGCACCAAGAAGAAAACGTATCGGCGGCGGAAGTCATCATGACGGTTCTTCACGCTGGTGGTAAGTTCGATGATAACTCGTACAAAGTCTCTGGTGGTTTGCACGGTGTGGGTGTTTCAGTTGTGAACGCACTGTCTAAGCAAGTTACTCTTACTATCCATCGTGGCGGCAAAATCCACACTCAAACATACTTTCATGGTGAGCCACAAGCGCCACTAGCGGTTATCGGTGATACAGACAAAACTGGTACAGAGATTCGTTTCTGGCCAAGTGAAGAAACGTTCACCAACATTGAGTTCCATTACGACATTCTAGCTAAGCGTTTACGCGAGCTATCATTCTTGAACTCTGGTGTATCCATCAAGCTCATTGATGAGCGCGAAGAAGACAAAATGGACCACTTCGAATACGAAGGTGGTATCCAAGCGTTTGTTGAACACCTTAATACCAATAAAACGCCAATCATCCAAAAAATCTTCCACTTTGACTCAGAACGTGATGATGGCATTACCGTTGAAGTTGCGATGCAGTGGAATGACGGCTACCAAGAAAACATCTACTGTTTCACGAATAACATCCCTCAACGCGATGGCGGTGCTCACTTAGCGGGTTTCCGTGCGGCATTGACACGTACATTGAACAGCTTCATGGACAAGGAAGGCTTCTCGAAGAAAGCGAAGACTTCAACATCAGGCGATGATGCTCGTGAAGGTTTGACGGCGATTGTTTCGGTAAAAGTGCCAGATCCTAAGTTCTCAAGCCAAACTAAAGACAAGCTGGTTTCTTCAGAAGTGAAGTCTGCTGTTGAGTCGACAATGGGTGAGAAACTGTCTGAGTTCCTGATTGAGAACCCAGGTGAAGCGAAAATCGTTTGTTCTAAAATTATCGATGCAGCACGTGCACGTGATGCTGCGCGTAAAGCTCGTGAAATGACACGTCGTAAAGGCGCATTAGATTTAGCCGGTCTTCCAGGTAAACTTGCTGACTGTCAGGAAAAAGATCCTGCACTGTCTGAACTGTATATTGTGGAAGGAGACTCTGCTGGCGGATCCGCTAAGCAGGGGCGTAACCGTAAGAACCAAGCCATTCTACCGCTGAAAGGTAAAATCCTTAACGTAGAGAAAGCTCGCTTCGATAAAATGCTGTCTTCTCAAGAAGTGGCAACGCTAATTACAGCTCTTGGTTGTGGCATTGGCCGTGACGAATACAACCCAGACAAACTGCGTTACCACAACATCATCATCATGACCGATGCCGATGTCGATGGTTCTCATATTCGTACTCTGCTACTGACGTTCTTCTACCGTCAAATGCCTGAACTGATTGAACGCGGTTACATCTACATTGCCCAGCCACCGCTTTACAAAGTGAAGAAGGGTAAACAAGAGCAGTACATCAAAGATGAAGATGCAATGAACCAATATCAAGTCTCTTTGGCTTTAGATAATGCTGAATTGCACGTAAATCCAGAAGCGCCAGCGTTTGCCGGTGAAGGTTTAGAGAAGCTTGTTTATCAATATAATGCGGCTATTAAGCTGGTTGATCGCATGAGTCGCCGTTACCCACGCGCACTGATTCACGAAATGATTTATGTTCCTCGCCTAACGGCAGAGCAGTGTCATGATGAAGCCGTTGTTGAAGCTTGGGGTAAGCAGCTTGTCGATCAGCTAAATGCTAAAGAAGTGGGAGCGAGTCAATACAGTCTTGAAGTTGAAAAACACGAAGAACTCGGTTTAAGTGTTCCTAAGATTGTCGTTCGTACTCACGGTGTGACACATGAACATGTACTGAGCATTGATCTGATTAACTCGAAAGAGTTTGCGAAGCTGTCTGATCTGTCTGAGGCACTGGATGGTTTGATAGAAGAAGGCGCGTACATTAAACGTGGCGAGCGGACTCAAGCTGTTTCTAGCTTTGTTGAAGCTCTGAACTGGTTAGTGAAAGAGTCTCGTCGTGGTCTAAGCCTTCAGCGATACAAAGGTCTGGGTGAGATGAACCCTGATCAACTTTGGGAAACGACAATGGATCCTGAAACGCGCCGTATGCTGCAGGTAACAATTGATGACGCCGTTGGTGCTGATTTGTTGTTTACTACGCTGATGGGCGACCAAGTAGAACCGCGTCGTAACTTCATCGAAGAGAACGCACTCAAGGTTGCCAACCTCGATGTATAGATTTCTTTAGTAATAAAGAACCTTAAACTATCAAAAGCACTGTCCATTGGATGGTGCTTTTTTGTGTCAGTAGATATTTTACTTATTTTTCAATTAGCTGGAATGTCATCCTCAAGAGGGAGGAACGACCGCGTTGGGGATCTTTAGAGGCGTGTTGAAAATTATTTAGTCTGATCCCTTGAAACTATTTTACACAATCCATATATCTAGTTGTGAAGAGGAACGCTGTCTTGCTCAAAAGAGAAGAAACAGAACCTTCATAACCGTCGCTAGAGTATCGCTCAACAGAGGATAACTTTGGTCACACACAACTTAAACATTGATTCATGGTCATGTCCCAGTGTTGTCGCCAATAGAGGTGAAACCCGAGGAATGCAAACTGAATCTCTTGGCTGTTTGCTGGGTCACTCATAGGTATGATCTCAGTAACACTCGCAGCTAAGACTATTGCTTACTAAAAGGATAGCATTATGAGAACTGTAGATTTCACTCCACTTTACCGCAACGCAATCGGTTTCGATCGTCTATTCAACATGATGGAAGCGAACACGTCGAAAAATTCTTCTGGCGGTTACCCTCCGTATAACATCGAGCAAAAAGACGAGAACAACTACCGTATTACGATGGCTGTTGCAGGTTTTTCTGATGACCAATTAGACCTAACTCAAAAAGAGAATATGCTAATTGTGAAAGGTGAGCGTAAAGCAGAAGTAGAGAAAACCTTCGTATATCAAGGTATTGCAGAGCGCGATTTCGAGCGTAAATTCCAACTGGCAGACTACGTAAAAGTGGTAGGCGCAAGCATGGAAAATGGTCTTCTTCACATCGACCTAGAACGCGAAATCCCAGAAGCGATGCAACCGCGTAAGATTGCTATTAATGGTAATAGCCTACTAGAAGGTTAATTACCGTTAGCTCCTTAGAGCTAAAAATATCGGGAAGTAGAAGTGAAAGAGCACCTCATGAGGTGCTCTTTTTTGTTTATCCTATTATCGTCATTCCATGAAGAGAGGAACGACCGAGTAGGGAGTCTCTATTTGCTTTCGCTGTAAGCCTTTTTCACTTCTTCAGCAATGATCGCAATGCCTTTCTGCATTGCCTCATCATCTTGTACGTAGTTCATTCGTAAGCACTGGTGAGCATGATCCCACTCGTCTTCTTGGCCGATAAAGAAGTATTCACCCGGAACTATCAATACGCCGCGAGCTTTAAGGCGGTCGTACAGTTCCATTGTGGTGATTGGCAGCTCATCAAACCATAGCCATAAGAAGATAGCACCTTCAGGTTTGTGGATTCGGAAGCGTGGGTCATCGATAGCTTGTTGCAGCAGTTCAACCGCGCGTAAAGACTTCTCTTTGTAGAAAGGTTTAATGACCTCTCCGCTTAAGCGCAGTAAATCGCCTTTTTCAATCATGTGGTTAGCGATTGCAGGGCCAACGCTGCTTGGCGCTAGGCTGATAATGCCATTCATGTTGGTTAGTGCTTGTGTTACCTCTTCGCTCGCAATCACGATTCCACAACGCACACCTGGTAAACCAAGCTTAGACAGGCTCATACACAGGATCGTGTTTTCATTCCAGAACGGTTTTACATCTTCAAAGATGATGTTTGGAAATGGTAGGCCATAAGCGTTATCGATCAGCAGTGGGATATTGTTTTCACGCGCCAGTTTATCCAGTTTATGTACTTCTTCGTCAGTGAGTACATTACCGGTTGGGTTGGTTGGACGAGAAGCACAGATAGCCGCGACCGAGTCATCAACCTTAAGCTGTTCAAAATCGACGTGGTATTTGAATTGGCGGTTTTCTAGCAGCTCGATCTCTGGGTGGTAAGAGATAAAGATATCGTCATCAATACCGGCGTCGCCATAGCCGATGTATTCCGGTGCAATCGGCAACAA
Source organism: Vibrio minamisatsumaniensis (assembly GCF_050337445.1). Taxonomy (NCBI): domain Bacteria; kingdom Pseudomonadati; phylum Pseudomonadota; class Gammaproteobacteria; order Vibrionales; family Vibrionaceae; genus Vibrio; species Vibrio minamisatsumaniensis. The sequence continues at coordinate 41,974 of NZ_JAKJSY010000023.1, forward strand.
AATTTTCTTGTGCGAACCGTCAGGCTGTTGACCGGCTAGCAGGTTGAATAAGTAAAAGAAGCCACTCTGACTGCCGTTCGTCAGGCTAATGTTCTTCTCGCTGATCTCCCAACCATAGGTCTCTTTCAGCATTGCCGCTAACGACTTGATGAAGCTGTCTTTGCCCTGCGGGCCATCGTAGTTGGCGAGGGCGGCGATGAGCTCTCCATTGGCGAGCATATCGGCACTGGCTTGGTTAAAGTAATCGAGCATCGCTGGGATAGCGGCTGGGTTACCACCACCGAGCATGATTGCGCCTGGAGTGCGCAGGCCATCATTTAAATCATCCATTAAACGAGTGATTCCAGAGTATCGATTAAATTTTTCACCAAACTGAGAGAACTGCATTACTTATTTTACCTAATTCATTGTGATTGCTTGTTGTGCGTTATTAAGGCAGACCTTGTGTCTACCATCTTTGTTATCTCGAACATACCGTAATGTTTTTGCGACGCATAGCAGCAAATGCTCTCATACGAAAAAAAGTCGATAAAGGCTTAACTAATGAGTGTTGGTTTTCTTATCGAACGCGTGTTTTGTGATCAAAAAGGAGAAGCCGAAGCTTCTCCTTTTTATTTCTGCGGGTTATTTCAATCAGCGCTTACTTTGAGCCGGTATAAACGACCAAGACTTTATCATCTTGGTACTGGCGTTCGAACGCATAGTAGCCCTTACTGTTACGGATGATGTGCTTACCTTGGGCTATCGCTGGGTGGCGTTGGCGGAATTGGCCAAGCGCTTGCCAGTGTTCCAACAACTCTGCTCGTTCACCGGTGATTTTATTCCAAGGCATGTCAGAGCGAGTGCCTTGCATCGGGTCGGAACCTGTTGGGCCGAAATCACGTGCGATTTCATCACCGTAATAGATCTGGACGGCGCCTGGGGTCAGCATCAACGCGTTTGCAGCTTTGGTTTGCTTGGCGAAGTCACTGCCGTGTTGCGCCCAGAATAGCGAGGTGTCGTGAGACGATAGGTAACTCAACACGTTGAACTCACTGTCACTGTTGATCTTCTCTGCATAGCGAAGGTAATCAGCATCGAGATCGGAAAGGCATTTTAGCGCTTTGGGTGCGATATCACTCTGAAATTCAAAATTGATGATTGAGTCAAAGCCATTGGCGAAATAGTCTGATTTCACCACGCTGTGTGCCCATACTTCACCAGTCATCCAGAAGGGGAGGTCATCTAAGGCTTTGTCTGGGTTGTTCTGTTTCCACTCGGCAAGTGCTTGGTTGGTGCTCTCTTTAAGCTCTGCCCAGGCTTCGAGTTCGACGTGTTTAGCGGTATCGATTCTGAAACCATCGACGCCGTATTCGCGCACCCAATCCGATAACCAAGTGATTAAATGGTCACGAGGTGTTTTGAGTTCATCGGTCGCGCTGGTGGACTTATTGCGATAGAAATTAGGCAGCCCGGTTGTCTCTGTCGATTCTGTTTTGATATCGGGCAGGTGTGCCAAAGACATGGTGAGGTTGTTGTAACCCGGTGAGTCATAAGAGCCGATATCGCTGCGCAGCCAAGCTTTGCCCCACCATTTATCCCATGCTTCTTTGTCGCTGTATGAAATGTAGTTATTGAAGTAGTGCCAGTTCTGGCCTTTAGCGGGTTGCCAGTCTGTCCACTTTTCACCAAGTGTTTGTTTGGCTTGTTCATCAGTTAGATTGAGCTTACCAAAATCTAACTCTTGCATGTCGGCAAGCGTTGCATAGCCGGTGTGGTTCATTACCACATCCCAAACAACGCGAATGCCTTTGCTGTGCGCGGTATCGATGAAGGTTTTCAGTTCGTCTTCGGTACCCATATTGTCATCAAGTTTGGTCCAGTCTTGATGGTAGTAGCCGTGGTAGCCGTAGTGTTTGAAGTCACCACGATCACCACCGCCGACCCAGCCGTGGATTTGCTCTAACGGAGAAGTAATCCAGATCGCATTAGCGCCGAGTGATGCTATGTAGTCGAGCTTTTCGGTTAAGCCTGCTAAGTCACCACCGTGGAAGGTGCCGATTTCATCTTGTCCGTCTTGGCTGCGACCGTAACTGTTGTCGTTATTAGGATTACCATTATAGAAACGGTCGGTCATGACGAAGTAAACCGTGGCATTGTCCCAACTAAAATCAGCTTTGGTTTCTGGTTCTACTTTCTCTAGTAGCAAAACACCTTGGCTGTTTTCGGCTGGCTGCATAGTGACGCTGCCGTTGATTACAGTCGCTTGGGCACCTGAAAGGGCATCTCTTATCAAGGTACCATCATCAAAGGTTTGAGCAACGTTGATGGTGGTTGGCTGATCACTGGGTACAGGACAGGCAAAGCTTTGAACTTGTTGTTGCTTCGGCTTTATCTGAACCGTGAGTTCATTGGTCTGTGGGTTGAGCGTGAATTGATAAGTGTTAGCGCGAAAGACTTTTATGGCGATCTCAGATTTCTCGGCACAGTCGTCGAGGCGAAGGGGGCTATTGAACTTGATGCGACTCTCTTCGGCCAGCGCATAGTTAGTGCCACAGGTATTTTGAGTATCGCTGATAGAGAAGGTATAGCTACCTTTAGCGAGCTCCTGTTCTGCAATCACGGTGCCTTTACCGGATGATTCAAATACTACCGTGTCGTTATCTATCGTCAGTAATAGGTTGTTGTCACTGGTTTGGCTGCATGCGCTGAGTGCGAGTATTGAAAGCGCGAGTACGGTTTTTTTCATTGTTCCCTTCCCCTGAATAAACAGGTCAGTTATAGCAAACAATGCCCTCTACAGTCTGAGTGCTGTTTCATTCAGTTAATCAATAACACCTCTACAAACAAATGCTTGGTTCACAAAAACAAAAAGGGAAGCTTTCGCTTCCCTTTGGGGGTTTACCGTTAATTACTCAGAGTAACTGTCTCACTTGTGCTTATTTTTGCAGAAGAGAGATGTCAGCAATCTGTAGGAACAGGTTACGTAGGTTGTTCAGTAGCGTTAGACGGTTCTTCTTAAGCGCTTCGTCATCCGCCATCACCATGACGTTATCGAAGAATGCATCAACAGGTTCACGTAGGTCAGCAAGCTTGCTTAGGGCTTCTTGGTAGTTGCCTGTTGCGAATGCTGGTTCTAGTGCTTCTGTCATTACTTCAACGTTTTCAGCCAGTGCTTTTTCTGCGTCTTCTTGAAGAAGCGCTAGATCGATTTCAGCAGGTAGCTCGCCATCGAATTTCGCAAGGATGTTGCCTACACGCTTGTTCGCTGCGGCTAGTGCTTCTGCGGCTTCCAGTTCTCGGAAGTGAGAAACCGCTTTAACACGTTGGTCAAAGTCAGCTGGCTTAGTTGGACGACGTGCTAGTACCGCTTGGATGATATCAACGCTGAAACCAGCATCTTGATACCATGCGCGGAAACGACCTAGCATGAAGTCGATAACGTCAGCTTCTACGTTTTCGTTAGTCAGTTTGTCGCCTAGTAGCTCTTTCGCTTTACCGATAAGGTCTGTTAGGTCTAGGTTGTAGCCGTTTTCAACGATGATACGTAGCACACCGAGTGATGCACGACGTAGCGCGAATGGGTCAGAACCTTTTGGAGCTTGGCCAATACCGAAGATACCGACGATAGTGTCTAGCTTGTCTGCCATTGCGACTGCTGAAGAGATACCTGTGCTTGGTAGATCGTCACCCGCGAAACGAGGCATGTACTGCTCGTAAAGTGCCAGGGCAACTTGCTCGTCTTCACCGTCGTGCGTCGCGTAGTGCATGCCCATTACACCTTGAGTATCGGTAAATTCGAATACCATTGATGTCATTAGGTCACACTTAGCCAGTAGGCCAGCACGCTTAGATTTTTCAACGTCAGCATCGATTTGCTCAGCAATGTAGCCTGCAAGCTCTGTGATGCGGTCTGTTTTGTCTTTGATCGTACCCAACTGCTTCTGGAAGATCGCTTGGTCTAGTTCAGCAAGACGGTCGATAAGCGGACGCTTACGGTCTGTGTTGAAGAAGAATTCAGCATCAGCAAGACGTGGGCGTACCACTTTCTCGTTACCTTCGATAACGTGACGAGGCTCTTTAGACTCGATGTTTGATACGAAGATGAAGTTCGGTAGTAGTTTCTTGTTGTCATCGTAAACAGGAAAGTACTTTTGGTCACCTTTCATGGTGTAAACCAAAGCTTCAGAAGGGACTTTTAGGAACTCTTCTTCGAACTTCGCTGTCAGTACTACTGGCCATTCAACCAGAGACGTGACTTCTTCAACAAGATCATCTTCTAGGTCAGCTGTACCGCCAACCGCAGCAGCCGCTTTTTGCGAATCAGCAAGGATGATCGCTTTACGCGCTTCGTAATCTGCCATGACTTTACCGCGCTCTTCTAGGATCGCAGGGTATTGGTCAGCAGAGTCGATGGTGAACTCTTGTTCGCCCATGAAACGGTGGCCACGGATAGTACGAGCAGAGGCTACGCCTAGGATTTCGCCTTCAACAAGCTCATCACCGAGCAGTACTGTCAGTGTTTTCACTGGACGGATAAATTGAATGTCTGAGTTACCCCAGCGCATTGCTTTAGGAATGGGTAGGCCAGCCAGTGCTTTCGCAGCGATGTCCATCACCAATTCTTGAACGGGTTTGCCAGCGACTTCTTGTTTGAAAAGAAGCCACTCGCCTTTGTCTGTTTTCAGACGGTCAGCTTGCTCAACAGTAATACCGTTACCACGAGCCCAACCTTGTGCCGCTTTGGTTGCGTTGCCTTCCGCATCGAATGCCACAGAAACAGCTGGGCCACGCTTCTCAACCACTTTGTCTGCTTGGCCTTCAGCCAGTGCCGTGACTTTAAGTGCTAGACGACGAGGTGCTGCGTACCACTTGATGCCTTCGTGAGAAAGCTCAGCCGTTTTAAGACCTGCTTCAAAGTTAGAAGCAAATGCTTCTGCTAGAGAACGAAGTGCTGTTGGTGGAAGCTCTTCCGTACCCAGTTCAATTAGAAAATTCTTCGCCATGATTATTTACCTTCCTTCTTACACATTGGGAAGCCAAGCGCTTCACGTGACGCGTAGTACGCTTCTGCAACCGCTTTAGTTAGGTTGCGGATACGAAGGATGTAACGTTGACGCTCTGTTACAGAGATAGCTTTGCGCGCATCAAGTAGGTTGAATGCGTGACCGGCTTTAAGAATGCGCTCGTACGCTGGTAGAGGGAGTGGCTTTTCAAGCTCAAGTAGCTCTTTACACTCTTTCTCACACTGCTCAAAGAAACCGAATAGGAAATCGACGTCTGCGTGCTCGAAGTTGTACGTTGATTGTTCCACTTCGTTTTGGTGGAAGATGTCACCGTAAGTCACGTTAGAACCATCGGGTGCGACGTTCCATACTAGGTCGTAAACAGAATCTACTTCCTGGATGTACATAGCTAGACGCTCGATACCGTAAGTGATCTCGCCAGTGACAGGCTTACACTCAAGGCCGCCAACCTGTTGGAAGTAAGTAAACTGAGTGACTTCCATGCCGTTTAGCCATACTTCCCAACCAAGGCCCCATGCGCCTAGTGTTGGGTTTTCCCAGTTATCTTCAACGAAGCGAATGTCGTGAACCAGTGGGTCAACACCAAGAACCTCTAGGGAGCCTAGGTACAACTCTTGGATATTGTCTGGCGATGGTTTTAGCGCTACTTGGAATTGGTAGTAGTGCTGCAGACGGTTAGGGTTTTCACCGTAACGGCCATCAGTAGGACGACGTGAAGGTTGTACGTAAGCTGTAGACATTGGCTCTGGGCCAAGTGCTCGTAGACATGTCATTGGGTGAGAGGTGCCTGCACCTACTTCCATATCTAGAGGTTGAACAATGGTACAACCGTTTTGAGCCCAGTAATCCTGCAGCGCGAGGATCATTCCCTGGAAGGTTTTGATATCGTATTTTTGCATAGTCAGGTTCGCGCGATTCTTTTAAATGAATGATAAAAATAACCTCTGAGTATACCGAGATATTAGTAAAGCGAGTAGGGGTAATCTTGTTTAATTAGTGGTCTAAAATGTCGTTTAGTGGATTTTTTTGCCTTTAATGTTTGTTTTTTTGCACAAGTGGATATTTTGATAAGTTTGACACTTGTGTTTGAAAGCGTAGGTGATTAAAATCTCGCGGTCTTTGGGGAGTAGCTTACTTATTCATATCCTATTGAATGAGTTCGTTCGTCAACATAATTGATGCAAAATCATCATGGCGTTCGAGGCAACCACCACCTTGGTGGCGCTTAGCAAGACCTTAGACAAGCATCGTGAACCGGGATGGGGCGCGAGGTTTGTCTTTGGTTAAATATAATAATCTCCATCCCAAATGAGTATGCTGTGAGTGTTTTAGTCATTTCTATGACAACTGTTGCTTTAGCCGAGATCGGTGATAAGACCCAGTTGCTATCCCTTTTATTAGCCAGTCGATATCGCAAACCGATACCTATTATCGCGGCTATTTTCTTTGCCACTATTGCCAATCATGCTCTCGCTGCATGGCTTGGGGTTGTGGTCGCCGATTATCTTTCACCTGAAGTCTTAAAGTGGGTGCTGGTGGTCAGCTTCATCGCGATGGCGGGTTGGATTCTGATTCCAGATAAGTTGGATGACGATGAGCAGATCTCGAATCGAGGCCCGTTTGTCGCGAGCTTTATCGCTTTCTTTATTGCTGAAGTTGGCGATAAGACTCAGATTGCGACCTCCATTTTAGGCGCTCAATATTCGGATGCTCTCGCGTGGGTGATCTTGGGGACTACGATCGGTATGTTGCTGGCGAATGTGCCCGTGGTGATCATCGGTAAGTTGTCTGCAGATAAGATGCCTCTTGATCTGATTCGTAAGATCACCGCCTTGTTATTCGTCGGTTTGGCGATTGCAGCGGCTTTCTATTAACAGCTAGTATTGAGTCTTATTATACTCAATCAATAGAGTAATGTGTGGTAGGTCATACTCTTGCAGTATTGTGGCGTTTATCGAGCGAATGAGCATATAACTGTCATACTTGTCATGATATTTTAATCTTGTGAGTTAAGAACACGAGGGCATGATTATGTTGACGCGTTATATGGGTATTACTCCACAAAGCCAAAGCTATCTATTTACCTTTGGTCTTGCACTGACACTATTAGGCATGGTGTTGACAGATATGTGGCTACCAATGGTCGCGGGTGCCATTATTATGACTGCGCTTGCGGTAGAGGCTTGGATTCGGGTCGCGCATATTATTCCGATGCGCAAAGAGATTAGAGCCATTCAGCATCAGCTTGAACATCTGCAAAACAAATCTAGACACGAATAAATAAAAAGCCGCTGGTACTTTGAGTTCTGTTTGAGAACATAAGGTACCAGCGGCTTTTTCTGTTTGATATTTAAGTGAGGCGTTATGCCTCCAATCCTTTTTTGATTAAATACTGGTACGGTAAATTTTCTGTCGCTTGGCCTACCAACTGGTGATCCATAAATCGACAAAAGCTTGGGATGTCTCGCGTGGTCGAGGGATCGTCCGCTTTTACCAGTAACACATCGCCATCCTGCATGTTTCGAATTGTCTTCCTGACCATCATTACTGGTTCTGGGCAACGTAGGCCTTCAGCTTCTAAAGTATGGGTTGCCAGCTCAGGTTTGAATGTCATGGTTTGTATCTCTATATCTATCTAACGAGTGAATAATACGTCTGCAGAAAAAATATGCAATAAGCGCTTGGCAAACAGAATCATTTCCTATAAATTAATTAACAATCTGGTAACAATTAAAATCAAAGGCAACGAGCTAAGGAGTGGCGATGTTGACAGGACTTGATCGATTAACCATTTATTCGGTTCTCTGTTTTATTTCTTTTTGTGCACTAGTGCTGCGCTCATCGACAGAGACCTCTCTCATGCCAATCTTTGGCATCGTCGCAACGATCCTCGGTATTTGGATAGAGATGCGTCGTTGGCAAGGTATAGCCGAGGAGCAAGAGCACTAACCCGAATACAGCAAGCGAATTCCGACACTATCCCAAAGTTTTCTTGGGCTTCCCCGCGTAATTGCGGGATTTTTTTTATCTAAAGCATGCTATAAACAACGTAGTGACTAATGGCAATTGCATTCAGTTAGGTAAGTAGCTTGGAATTAGAAGACATCTATCGTAGAGACCTTAATTTATTGGTCGCTTTAAAGGTATTAATTGAAGAAGGCAGTGTCAGCCAGGCTGCGCTTCGCCTGAACCTAAGTCAATCGGCAACCAGTCGAGTGTTAGGGCGCTTAAGGGATCTGCTCAACGATCCGCTGTTTACCCGTCAGGGTCAACATCTTATTCCTACCAAGAAAGCACTCGAAATCAGCCAGCGAATTGATCAGCCTTTAGAATCATTCCGGCAACTGCTTAGCCCGAGTCATTTCGACCCTTATTATTGCAGCGAGCGTTTTTTGATCGCGACCACTGATTACGCGATGCAAACGATATTGCCGTACGCACTCCCTAAAATTTACGAACAGGCGCCTAATATCTCTCTGGAGTTTGCGCCGCTGCAGCATGAACATTTATTTAAGCAGCTTAGTACGGAACGTGTCGATATGGCGATTTGTCGTCCGATTGGCAGCATTACACCACTTCATCAAGAGGTATTAGGGCCGGTAGGTGTGTCATGCCTGTTATCCAAAAAACATCCTTTGGCGGATCGTGCGCTAAGCCTTGAAGATTATGTTGCGTTACCTCATGCGATGATTGCGATCAGTGATGGTGTTAAGGCTTTACTCGATAATGCCTTAGCTCATCAAAAACCTCGCAAAATGGTGTTGCGTGCTTATCACCTTGAAGCGGCACTGGCGATTGTCGATAGAATGCCGTTGGTGATCACAGTACCCGCTGATTTGGCCTACTTGGTGGCAGAGCGCTATGACCTAGTTATTAAGCCACTACCATTCGAATTCATGCCGTTTGATTACTCACTGATCTGGCATTCACGTTGCGATTCTTCGGCTTCACAACAGTGGTTAAGAAGAGTGGTAAAAGAGGAGTGTGGTGAGCTGATTCAAAAACGGATTGCGGATGTCGGTTTGGGTTAACTAGGACAGAGTCTGGCTTCACTCGACTCAAATGACAAAAATGCAAAAGGGCTGATAAGAATCAGCCCTTTGTTGTTTTGAGTTATTCAAGCCCAAAGTTGTTGCTTAAGGTTGGATCGCGGTATGTTTGAGAATCTATAGTTTAATGACTACGCGACCAGTGATTTGACCGTTAGTGATGTCTTCTGCTGCTTGAATTGCACCGTCTAAAGAGACTTCTTTGGTTGCTTGAGCGTAGAAAGATTCTGGTAATAGCTCAGCCAGTTGTTCCCACGCTTTAATGCGTTTTTCACGAGGGCACATTACCGAATCAACACCTTGCAGGCGAACGTTACGCAGAATGAATGGCATGACCGTCGTTGGTAAGTCAAAACCGCCTGCTAGACCACACATCGCAACCGCACCGTTGTAATCAATTTGCGCCAATACTTTCGCAAGCACTTTGCTGCCTACGGTATCGATAGCGCCAGCCCACAGTTGTTTCTCTAGTGGTTTGGCTGGTTCTTCCAGTTCTGCACGCTCTACAATGCGTGTCGCGCCTAGTGATTTAAGTAATTCACCGTTTGCAGAAGCACGACCCGTTACTGCTGCCACTTTGTAGCCCAGTTGGCTTAGGAGAGTGATAGATACGCTACCTACACCGCCACTTGCACCAGTTACTAGGATTTCACCATCTTCTGGTTTGATGCCGGCATCGACGATAGCTTGCACACAAAGCATTGCTGTGAAACCTGCTGTACCGATCGCCATGACTTTCTTGGCGTCTAGACCGGCTGGCATTGGCACTAACCAATCACCGTTTAGGCTCGCTTTCTCAGCCATGCCACCCCAGTGACCTTCACCAACACCCCAACCGGTTAGAACAACTTCGTCGCCGGCTTTGTAGCGAGGGTCATCAGATTGTGAAACCACGCCAGAAAGGTCGATACCAGGAACCATAGGGAAGTTACGAACAATGCGCCCTTTACCTGTAATGGCCAAACCATCTTTGTAGTTCAAAGAAGAGTAGCTCACATCAATCTTCACGTTACCTTCTGGTAATTGAGACTCTTCAATTTGAGAAATTGACGCGATAGTTTTTTTGTCTTCTTGGTTTAGTACAAGTGCTTTAAACATGATCTGCTCCGTGGAGGAATATTAGGAAACTGGAGTAACTTTAGTTGAATCATCCGAGAAAAAATAATGAAACATCAACATTGAATCTATGCGTTTTGTGCATAGATGTCAGCATTAGTTTTTCTCTCGTTGAGTTCACCGAACGAATCGATACATTATTGGACGCCGAGCAATAAAAAGTGCAGCTATATAAATACAGCTGCACAAAAGATTACCCTTCGAGTCTTACAGTCAGTAAACGCTATGGACGTTCAAATACCGTTGCAATACCTTGGCCTAAACCAATACACATGGTCGCTAAGCCGTATTTCACGTCTTGTGCTTCCATCAGGTTGATTAGGGTTGTTGAGATACGAGCACCAGAACAGCCCAGTGGGTGACCAAGAGCAATCGCACCGCCGTTAAGGTTTACTTTCTCGTCAACCACATCCAGTAGGCCTAGGTCTTTCGCACATGGAAGAGATTGAGCTGCAAACGCTTCGTTTAACTCAATCACACCCATGTCTGCAATGGTTAGACCTGCACGTTTGAGTGCTTTTTGGGTTGCTGGTACTGGGCCGTAACCCATGATTGAAGGATCGCAGCCAGCGATGGCCATAGACTTCACGCGAGCACGAATATTAAGGCCAAGTGCGTTGGCTTTCTCTTCGCTCATGATAAGCATGGCAGAAGCGCCATCAGACAGAGCTGATGAAGTCCCTGCTGTTACCGTGCCGTTTGCTGGGTCAAATACCGGGCGCAATTGAGATAGCCCCTCAACGGTTGTTTCTGGGCGAATCACTTCGTCGTAATCCAAAGTGAACAGTGAACCGTCTGCCGCGTGAGCCTCGGTTGGTAGGATTTCGTTCTTGAAACGACCTTCAACCGTTGCTGCTTGAGCGCGAGCATGTGAGCGTGCTGCGAATGCATCTTGGTCTTCACGGCTAATACCGTGCATTTTACCTAGCATCTCTGCGGTTAGCCCCATCATGCCGGCCGCTTTCGCTACGTGCTTGGACATGCCGGGGTGAAAATCAACACCGTGGTTCATTGGTACGTGGCCCATGTGCTCGACACCACCAATCAGGCAGATTTCAGCATCACCAACCATGATAGAGCGGGTTGCATCATGCAGAGCTTGCATAGATGACCCACATAAACGGTTGACCGTCACCGCACCAATCTCAATCGGCAGACCAGCAAGCAAAGCTGCGTTACGGGCAACGTTGAAGCCTTGCTCGAGTGTTTGTTGTACACAACCCCAGTAAATGTCTTCAATTTCGACCGGGTTTACTTCTGGGTTGCGCTCCAAAATGCCTTTCATCAAATGTGCAGACAGATCTTCAGCACGAGTGTGACGGAAAGCTCCACCTTTGGAACGTCCCATTGGGGTACGAAGGCAATCAACAACAACTACATTTTTCATTTTGCTATTCCTTTTCCAAATGTGGGTTACAGAGAACTGGCTTGTTGGCTGTCGTAAAAGCTTTCGCCCTTCGCTGCCATATCAAGCAATAACTGAGGCACTTGGTACATTGCACCTAAGTCTTGGTAGCCTTTCGCCATTTCAACGAAGTTACCAATGCCCACACTGTCTAAGTAGCGGAATACGCCGCCTCGGAATGGAGGGAAGCCTAAACCGTAAACCAGTGCCATATCCGCTTCTTGCGGTGTCGCGATAATGCCTTCTTCTAAACAAAGCACCACTTCGTTGATCATTGGAATCATCACACGCTGGATAATGGTCTGGTCATCAAAGTCTTGTGGCTGTTGGCATACGTCAGCCAAGATAGGAAGAATGTCTTCAGAGAAGGTCTTCTTAGGACGACCGCGTTTGTCTACGCTGTATGTGTAGAAACCGCTGCCGTTCTTCTGGCCGTATTTTTCAGCGACATAAAGCGCGTCGATCGCATCACGACCTTCTTTACCCATACGCTCTGGGAAACCTTGTGCCATCACGGCTTGTGCGTGGTGTGCTGTATCTAGGCCCACAACGTCTAGCAAGTATGCTGGGCCCATCGGCCAACCGAACTTACGCTCCATCACTTTATCGATTTTAGTGAAATCAGCGCCGTCACGTAGCAACATGCTGAAACCGCCAAAGTAAGGGAAAAGTACACGGTTAACGAAGAAGCCTGGGCAGTCGTTAACAACGATAGGGGATTTGCCCATCTTCGCGGCGTAAGCGACTACGCGATTAATGGTTTCTTCTGAAGTCTGTTCGCCACGGATGATTTCAACCAAAGGCATGCGGTGTACAGGGTTAAAGAAGTGCATGCCACAGAAGTTTTCTGGGCGTTTTAGAGATTTCGCTAACAGGTTGATCGGAATCGTTGAGGTGTTTGAGGTAAGAACCGTGTCTTCACCCACGAGACCTTCAACTTCACTCAGTACCGCTGCTTTTACTTTAGGATTCTCTACAACGGCTTCCACAATCACATCTGATTGTTCAACACCGGCATAATGCAGACTTGGAGTAATAGAAGACAGAATACCTGCCATCTTGAATCCATCTAGACGACCGCGCGATAAGCGTTTATTCAACAGCTTAGAAGCTTCGTTCATACCAAGATCAAGGGATGCTTGTGCGATGTCTTTCATCATCACTGGCACGCCTTTCAATGCTGACTGATAAGCAATACCGCCACCCATGATGCCAGCACCAAGTACCGCTGCGCGTTCAGTTGCTTTGTTGGCAGACTTGCCAGCCTGTTTCGCTAGGCCTTTGATGTATTGGTCATTCAAGAATAGGCCAACCAGTGCTTTCGCTTCTTCAGATTTTGCTAGCTTAACGAAGTGTTTACGTTCGATGTCGAGTGCTGCATCGCGATCGCTACGTGCTGCTTCTTCAATCGCAATCACAGAAGTGATTGGCGCTGGGTAGTGAGGCCCTGCTTTTTGAGCAACTAAGCCCTTAGCCATGGTAAAACTCATCATCGCTTCGAGTTTGCTAAGCGATAATGCTGATGTTTTTTGTTTACGGCGTAATTGCCAATCTAGCTTTTCATTGGCAGCCAGAGAAACGGTATTGATTGCCGACTCTAGCAGTTGGTCTGTTTCAACAATCGCATCTAACAAGCCCACTTTAAGCGCTTCATCTGCACGGCATGCTTTGCCTTGTGTGATGATTTCCATTGCGCTGTCAGCACCGATAACGCGAGGTAATCGCACACAGCCACCAAAGCCAGGCATGATGCCGAGTTTGGTTTCAGGTAGGCCTATGCTGGTGGTCTTGTCACCGATACGGAAATCAGTCGCGAGTACACATTCACAGCCGCCGCCAAGGGCATGACCACGCATCATTGAAAGAGTTGGGACAGGAAGGTCTTCTAGCTTGCTGAAGATGGAATTCGCGAATCTTAACCATTCATCAAGTTCTGCTTCTGGCTTTGCAAATAGGCCCAGAAATTCAGTGATGTCGGCGCCTACAATGAACGCGTCTTTGTTTGAAGTTAAGATTAAACCACGTAATCCTGCGTGAGCATTAAGAGCATCTAACGCTTTGTCTAGCGATTCTAAAGTCGCAAGGTCGAGCTTGTTTACAGAAGCTGGTGCACAGAAGCTTAATTCTGCAATACCATCTTGTAATTCCTTTACCTGTAGGGTGTTAGCTTGGTAAATCATTGTCTATCTCCATGACATACAATCCACGATTGTTTGAGAGAATCTTGTTATCTTTCTATTATTGTAGAATACCTGGTAAGACCAGTTACCTTAGTCTGTACCGCGGTTTGATTAATTTCAATACATTTTTTAAACAATCGTTTAACATTGTGCGGTAATGCAGATCCTCTAACCCTTATTATTCACGCGTGATACACTTCGTCGCTCTTATTAACTAAGTTAACGATATGAATGAACAGCCCTATTTAATACCTTCTGCGTCGGCTCTGTTTGAAGAAGAGATCAAAAAGAGCGTCTTTATTACTCAGCTTGCTCATACACCAAGTGTAGAAGCTGCAAAACAGTTCGTAGAACAGGTGAAAAAAGAGCATTCTTCAGCACGACATAACTGTTGGGGTTTTGTGGCAGGCCGACCTGAAGACTCAATGCTTTGGGGCTTCAGTGATGATGGTGAACCCTCAGGTACGGCGGGTAAGCCTATCTTGGCGCAACTGTCGGGTTCTGGTGTTGGCGAATTAACGGCTGTGGTCACGCGATATTCTGGCGGAATCAAGCTTGGTACCGGTGGTTTGGTTAAGGCTTATGGTGGTGGAGTACAACAAGCTCTCAAGCTGCTTCAAACTATCGAGAAAAAAATAACCACAAAATTACGGCTAGAGTTAGACTATGGCTTTGTGCCGATTGCACAATCCATCATGGCTCAGCATCAGGCTGTTGAGGTCCAAGTGGATTATGGTGTTCAAGTTGAGCTTATTATTGAAATCGAGCTCCTTCAGGTAGATGCGTTTACCCAAACCATGATCAATAAAAGCGGTGCTAAGGCACTGGTAACGAAAGTCAAAGACAACTAGGAAGTGTGAAGCATTTTGCTTCGTTCAATAGCTCATGCAATTTCGCTCAATTATTCGAATCGTCGGATTATTATTAGCACTTTTTAGTGTATCAATGCTTGCTCCTGCGCTCGTCGCACTGATCTATCGAGATGGTGCGGGTGTGCCATTTGTGACGACCTTCTTTGTTCTCTTATTCTGTGGAGCAACTTGCTGGTTTCCAAACCGACGTCATAAACACGAGTTGAAAGCGCGTGATGGCTTTTTGATTGTTGTTTTATTCTGGACGGTAATCGGTAGTGCGGGTGCGCTGCCGTTTTTGATTGCTGATAACCCGAATGTTTCAGTCACGAATGCCTTTTTCGAATCCTTCTCTGCATTAACCACTACGGGTGCGACGGTGATTGTCGGTCTCGATGATCTGCCTAAGGCGATTCTGTTTTACCGCCAGTTCCTGCAATGGTTTGGTGGTATGGGTATCATCGTATTGGCAGTCGCCATTCTTCCGGTTCTGGGTATCGGTGGGATGCAGCTATATCGTGCTGAAATTCCGGGCCCAGTAAAAGACAGTAAGATGACCCCGCGTATTGCTGAAACGGCAAAAGCGCTTTGGTACATTTATCTGAGTCTAACGATTGCTTGTGCAGTCGCTTTTTGGCTCGCAGGTATGAGCTTCTTTGACGCAATTAGTCATAGCTTTTCTACTATTGCGATTGGTGGCTTCTCGACTCACGATGCAAGCATGGGCTATTTCAACAGCCCGGCGATCAATATGATTACGGTCGTATTCCTGCTTATCTCTGCGTGTAACTATTCACTTCACTTTGCTGCATTTGCTTCAGGTGGTGTGCATCCTAAGTATTACTGGAAAGATCCTGAATTCCGCGCCTTTATCTTCATTCAAGCGGTTTTGTTCTTAGTTTGTTTCTTATTGCTGCTTAATCATCACTCCTATGACTCGTATTTCGAGGCCTTTGATCAAGCCTTGTTCCAAACGGTATCTATATCTACTACAGCAGGCTTCACTACCACGGGTTTCTCTGAGTGGCCATTGTTCTTGCCTGTTCTGCTGCTGTTCTCTTCTTTTATTGGGGGATGCGCAGGGTCAACGGGTGGGGGTATGAAAGTTATTCGAATCTTACTGCTTACTCTGCAAGGTGCTCGTGAAATGAAGCGTCTTGTTCACCCACGCGCTGTCTATACCATCAAGGTTGGCGGCTCTGCGCTACCACAACGAGTCGTCGATGCGGTTTGGGGGTTCTTTTCGGCATACGCTTTGGTGTTTGTGGTTTGTATGTTGGCTCTGATAGCTACGGGAATGGATGAGCTCAGTGCTTTCTCTGCTGTAGCGGCAACCTTGAACAACCTTGGTCCAGGTCTTGGTGAGGTTGCAGTGCACTTTGGGGATGTGAATGACAAAGCAAAATGGGTATTGATTGTGTCTATGTTGTTTGGTCGTTTAGAAATATTCACCTTATTAATTTTATTGACCCCTACGTTTTGGCGTAGCTAAGGACATGTTGTGGCAAAAGCTCTATTTTTGTATTCAAGCCGTGAAGGGCAGACCAAGAAAATCCTGAACTATATAAAAGAAGAAATGAATGAGTTCGAATGTGAAATTCAAGATCTCCACACTGTTGGTAATGTCGATTTTGCTCAGTACGACAGGGTGTTGATTGGTGCCTCTATTCGTTATGGCCACCTTAATAAGAAGCTATATCAGTTCATTGATGCCAATTTGGCTCAACTGCAATCAAACAAGGTCGCTTTCTTTTGCGTGAACTTAACAGCTCGTAAAGAAGATCAAGGTAAAGATACCCCTGAAGGTAGCGCTTATATCAAGAAGTTTCTTATCAAGTCCCCGTGGCAGCCAACTTTGATCGGTGTATTTGCTGGTGCTCTCTATTACCCACGCTATAACTGGTTCGATAAAACCATGATCCGCTTTATTATGAACATGACAGGCGGTGAAACGGATA
Source organism: Vibrio minamisatsumaniensis (assembly GCF_050337445.1). Lineage (NCBI taxonomy): Bacteria > Pseudomonadati > Pseudomonadota > Gammaproteobacteria > Vibrionales > Vibrionaceae > Vibrio > Vibrio minamisatsumaniensis. The sequence continues at coordinate 58,539 of NZ_JAKJSY010000023.1, forward strand.
CGACTAAGGAAGTTGAGTACACAAACTGGGAAAAAGTCTCTTTGTTCACTGAAAAACTAAAGAATATATAAGAGAAAAGCCTACTTTTGAGGCGTTTTGTGTTCTTTTTAATCGAACGAGTTAAAAAAACAGAAAAACTTCAAAAATGGCTTGCCAATGTGACGTCGATCTCTATAATGCGACCTCGTTGAGACGGAAAGGCTTCGTTAAGAGCCAGAACGAATCAACCGGTCAAGTTAGCCAAGCAAAGTGCTTGAAAGAAGTTTTGAAAATAGTGGTTGACACTAAAACTTAAATCGCTAGAATGGCCGTCCACTTCGAGAGGTGCCTTATTTAAAAGGAACGCTCAACAAGTGAAGCTCTTTAACAATTTAAACCTATCAATCTGTGTGGGCACTCGTTGATGAATATCAAAACGTTTTATCGTTAGATAAAACAGTTACTTCGGTAACAAACTTGATTTCAATGAACTGAGTGACCAATCGAGATTAAGTTTACTTAGTCTTGGCACAGTCAATTCATTATCATTCTGTTGGAGTGATAATAGCTTTAGAATTACTTTTTGTAGTTTTGAAGTCAGTATTCGTTGAGTCGACAAAATCTTAAATTGAAGAGTTTGATCATGGCTCAGATTGAACGCTGGCGGCAGGCCTAACACATGCAAGTCGAGCGGAAACGACACTAACAATCCTTCGGGTGCGTTAATGGGCGTCGAGCGGCGGACGGGTGAGTAATGCCTAGGAAATTGCCTTGATGTGGGG